>JAFLTB010000031.1 GCA_022510605.1 Lachnospiraceae bacterium | reverse complement strand
AGCCGAGAAAATGCGAAGCATCTTTCTCGGCGTGCTTCCTCCGCTGACGCTCCGGCATGGAGGTTAACATGAATAAATCACAGGGAATCCGAAATCGGAAAAGAGAGATGATAAGCTGCTGGGTATGCACCTTTGCCGTGGTGCTAATCTGTCTGGCAAAAACGATATTTTTGGGAAATACGGGGGGAGTGTTTGACTATGTTTTATGGATACTGATGGGTATCTGGTTTGGTATTTCTGTTTTTTACACAGTACAGTTTTTTAAGAAAAGAGAGAGGAAACAGTAGGAAACGATGACAAAAGCAGGGAAGGAAGAAAAAATTGCGATGCGGGTGTCGCGCAACAGTATTATAGCCAATCTGTTGCTCTCCGTGGTAAAACTGGCAGCCGGCATTATGGGGCATTCCAGCGCCATGGTCTCCGATGCGGTGCACTCAGCCTCGGATGTGTTCAGCACCATTGTGGTGATGGTTGGGGTGAAAATTTCAAACCGGGAGTCGGATAAAAACCATCAGTATGGCCATGAGCGGCTGGAAAGTGTGGCGGCGCTGATTCTGGCGGTAGTATTGGCAGTGACCGGCCTGGGAATCGGCTATAACGGACTGAAGACCATTATATCCGGAACAGAAGGGGCTGACATTGCAGTTCCTACAGTCCTCCCACTGGCAGTAGCGGTTATTTCCATTGTGGTGAAGGAGGGGATGTACTGGTACACCCTCCGGGCGGCTGTGGCGATAAATTCCGGAGCCCTGAAGGCAGATGCATGGCATCACCGCTCCGATGCGCTGTCCTCCGTGGGAAGCTTTATCGGCATTTTTGGCGCCAGAATGGGGTATCCCATCCTGGACCCCATTGCCAGTGTGGTGATTTGTGTATTCATTGGCCGGGCAGCCGTAGAGATTTTCATGGATGCCATAGGCAAAATGACGGACGAGGCCTGTGATGATAAAACGGTGGAGGCCATTACCGGAGTGGTAAAGCGGCAGAAGGGAGTACTGCGTCTGGATGACATCAAGACCAGAATGTTTGGCAACAAGGCCTATGTGGATATTGAAATCAGCGTAGAAGGGGAAATGACTCTGTGGGAAGCCCATGGCATTGCAGAGGAGGTTCATGAGCAGGTGGAGATAAACTTTCCTTCGGTGAAGCATTGTATGGTGCATGTCAATCCCTATGAGGAAGAAAAGTAAACTATATAAAAGGAGTGAAACTATGAACTGGTTAAGACGATTTATGTACGGAAGATATGGCAGTGACCAGTTATCCATGTTTTTGTTTGTCCTGTATCTGATTATCTTTGTATTGAGTACAGTCTTTCGCAATACAGCGGCAAGTCCTGTGTTGATGATAATTGGTTATATCCTTGTTTTTCTGTATTTTTTTCGCTGTCTGTCCCGAAACATATATAAAAGACAGGCAGAGAACCGGAAATTTTTACAGGTATGGAACCCGGTGAAGAATTATTTCAAATTTTTAAGGCTTCGGTTCCGGGAGAGAAACGGCGTAAAAAAGTTATATCGGTGTCCGAAATGCCATCAGACAATCCGGGTGCCAAAGGGCCGGGGCAAAATTGCCATTACCTGTCCGAAATGCCGGTTTGAATTTATCAAGAAAACCTGATGGAGGGGTGGCATGTTTGGCTATGTGACGGCGAATAAGCCGGAGTTAAAAATGCGGGAATTTGCCCGGTATAAGGGATTTTACTGCGGCCTGTGCCGGCGTCTGCGGAAAAATTACGGCCTGTCCGGCCAGATGACGCTGACCTATGACATGACGTTTCTGATTATTCTGCTGTCGTCACTGTATGAGCCGGAGACCCAGGAGAGGCGGAAGCGGTGCCTGGTTCACCCGGGAAGACGGCAGTTTATGTTATACAATGAAATATCGGACTATGCGGCGGCGATGAATGTATTGTTATCCCATGACCATCTGGCAGATAACTGGCGGGATGAGAAGAAACTGAGCGGACTGCTTGGCATGAAACTATTTGCCAGGAAAAAGAAGCGTATTGCCAGACAATATCCCAGACAGGCCGGCGTCATTGCGGATGCGCTGGCAGAGTTATCCGAGAGGGAGCAGGAAAACTGCCGGGACATTGATGCGGCGGCCCGGCCTTTTGGCACGCTGATGGCAGAGCTGTTTGTGTGGCGGGAGGACGCCTTTCAGAACATATTGCGGCCCTTTGGTTTTTATCTGGGGAAATTTATCTATATCATGGACGCCTGGATGGATGTGGTGGACGATAAGGAAAAAGGGTGTTATAATCCCTTTGTAGAACAATGTGGACAGGAGGATTTTTCAGGGCGTGTCCGGGAGATGTTAGACGGGACGCTGCGCATGGCAATTGCCGAGTTTGAGAAGCTTCCCTGTGAGCAGGATGTGGCGCTTCTTCGCAATATTTTGTATGAGGGCGTCTGGACAAAAAGTGAAAGGAAACAAAAAGATGATGAATGACCCGTACAGTGTGCTGGGAGTATCCCGAAGCGCAACGGATAATGAAATAAAAAAAGCATACCGGAGCCTGAGCCGGAAATACCATCCCGACTCCTATCCGGATGAGGGGCAGAAGGCCTGGGCGGAGGAAAAATTCCGCCAGGTGCAGGAGGCGTATAACCAGATTGTGGATGAGCGTTCCGGCAGGGGCAGACAGAGCTATGACGGCTATGGCCCCCAGGGACAGCAGGAATATTCGGAGGAGGAGCAGCATTTAATAGCGGCCATGAATTATCTCCGTGCCCGTCGTTACAACGAAGCAATCAATGTACTCAATTCCATTGAAAATCACAGTGCCAGATGGTATTACCTCAGTTCCTATGCCAATCTGGGACTGGGCAACAATGTGGTGGCTATGGACTATGCTAAAAGGGCTGTGGAGATGGAGCCTGGCAATATGGAGTACCAGCAGTATTACCGCCAGCTGCAAAATGGCGGCACTGCTTCTCCTTTTGGAAGTCCTTTTGGCAGTCCCTTTGGCGGCGGTTATGGAGGCTATGGCGGTTACGGAGGCTACGGCGGCTATGGCCGGTATGGAGCCGGGGACAGCTGTGGTACAGGCAATCTCTGCTGTGATTTGTGGTGTGCAGATACCCTGTGTGAGTGTATGGGAGGGGATTTGTGCGGATGTATATAAAAAATACAGAAACTGCGGCGGGAGCCCCGGCCAGGAACAAGGCAAAAACCATGGCGGCATTAGGAATCATGGCGGCGGCAGGGACAGTGATGATGGTGCTTGGCACCGTGATTTCCATCAACACTCTGTTTTTTACTGCGGCGGCGGCTTTTTTAACCGGCATTGCTGTCGTCACCTATGGTGTTGGTTATGGCACAGTATATTTGTTTGTCTGTGGGGCACTGGACTTTCTTGTCAATCCCAATAAACTTCATGTGTTTTTGTATCTGGCCATGGCGGGGTATCTGTTACTGGCGGAGGGGACCTACCGGGGAATGAAAAAGTTCCCGGATGGGAGAAAAAAGGAATGGCTGCACCGGGGGATTCGGCTGGCTCTTTTTGCTGCCTTGTATCTGCCGGTGCTGATTTATCTTTCCCGTCTTTTTGTGTCGGAACAGATAAGAGAATCCAAATGGTTTTTTCCGGTTATGCTGCCGGCAGGGCTTTTAGCCTGGCTGGTGTATGACCTGGCATATTCTGCCGTAAAGAAAATATTTCATGAAAGATTTGGAAAACTGTTTGGAGCGCAGTATAATCAGGAGGGGTGAATGTGATGAAGAAATTAGTAATCAGCCTGTCAGCAGTGGCAGCAGCTGTCGTATTGGTGCTGGGAGTCTATCAGTTCCGGAAGGGAACAGAGGAGGACTTTGTGACGCCGCAGGAGACGGCCAATACCAAAGTCATCAGTGCAGGGGCAGTAGAAGCCTTTACCTCCCAGACCATTCCGGAGGAGGAGTATCTTCCGGTAAAGAGCCGGAAAGTGGATGGGGAAATGGACAAAAAAGCAAAGTCAGATGCCAATACATGGGAAAAGCCGGAGATACTGGTAAATCCCTATGAAAATTCCCCACTGACAGCCTATCTGTTTTTTACTACAGACAGGGCCTGCGGTGTGCGGGTGACGGTAAAGGGAAAAATTTCTTCTGCAGATATTACCGGCACGTTGAAAAAAAAGACAAAAAAACACAGAGTTCCCGTGGTGGGTCTCTATCCGGGAAAGAAAAATAAAGTGCAAATATCTTGTCTGGATGAAAATGGAAAAGCATACCAGACACAGACAGTAACCATTGAGACAGAGCCCCTTCCGTCGGAGCTGCAGGATGCGGTACAGGTGAAAAAGCAGGGCAGACCCTCTGCCTATGGTCTTACCATTCTTTCCGGCCAGAGTACGAAATATCCCTTTGCTTACGATGAAAACGGAGACATTCGCTGGTATGTGAAAATGACTACTGGCTCCTATGGAGTCTTTCCCCTTTCCAATAAGCGGCTGATTTTCCAGACCGATGCTTCTCTGACGCCTACGGAAGAAAAACCCCATACGACCCAGATGTATGAGATGGATTATATGGGGCGGGTGTATCAGATTTACTATGTGAAAAACGGTATTCACCACGAGGTGATTGAAAAGACGCCGGGGGGCAATCTTTTGGTGCTGACAAGTTCCATTGACGGTCATACCGAGGATATGGTAATTGAACTGGACAGGGAAACCGGGGAGATTGTAAAATCTCTGGATATGAGGGAGATATTTGACGGCACTTATGAGAATAAAGTGGACTGGGTACATCTGAATACCGCCTCCTATAAAGAAGAGGACAACACCGTGCTTTTGTCACCAAGGAATGTCCATGCCGGCATCAAGTTGGACTGGACCACCAATGAAATCAAGTGGATTTTGGCGAATCCGGAAATGTTTAAAGGGACGGAGCAGGAGGATAAGGTGCTGAAACCTGTGGGAGATTTTATCTGGCATTTTCAGCAGCACAGTGTCTATGAGATTCCCTATGATTTGGACGGGGAGCCGGACACCATTCACGTGATGCTCTATGACAATCACTGGCAGACCAAGCGAAAGGTGGATTTTTTTGACGGACGGGAAAATTCCTATGTATCGGTGTATGCCATCAATGAGAAGGAGATGACAGTACGCCAGGAGAAGCATTTTGAGAGTGTGCGCTCCATCATTACGTCAAACTGTGCCTACGATAAGAAGAGCAATCGCATGTTTTCTTTTGGCGGGTATCTGCATCCGCTGATTGAGAACCGGAAGGGAATGGTATATGAATACGACTATGGGACAGGGGAAGTCCTGAACCAGTATTCAGCGAAGGAATATTTTTACCGGGGCTACGAGATGGTGATTGACTGGAAGGATCTGGCCGCCCCTATGGAGCAGGAGGGGAATTATGTTAAGGGAACCTTACAGGCACCGGTGGAAGCAGAGTTGGAAGAAAAGCCGGAGGAAACACTGGGAGACGATGTGGTATCCTTTGTGAAAAAGGAATCGGTGCTGTATATGAAAACCAATGACCACGCCATTGACCAGGTGGCTTTTCACGGCCAGAATCACCAGTACCTGATGGATTACACCAATGCGGGCAAGGGTCTGAAGAAAAATCGGAAGGTGACCTATTCCATTGCGATACCTGTGTCTGGACTGGCGGAGGATGAGTATAAAATTGCTGTGCGGTATCAGGGTAAATGGTATGATACCGGCAAGGATATAACCTGCCATGCTTCGTAGCACGATGGCGCCATCGTGCTAGTAGTATGCAATGATTTATGATGTAGTAATCATTGCTACGATTGACAATCAATGGAAAAAAGCAGTATACTTTGTATATTACAACAAATAGAAGAGGTAATAAAATGGCAATCAGAATTATTGGTACTGGCAGTTATCTTCCAAAGAAAGTGGCGGATAATCACTTTCTCTCCACGATTGTGGACACGGATGATGAGTGGATTCGCCAGCGGACAGGGATTCGGGAGAGACATTTATCCAATGGAAAAGAGGGAACCACCTATATGGCGGCCCATGCGGCAGAGGCGGCGATGGAAAATGCAGGCATAACCGCGGAGGAGTTGGATATGATAATCGTGGCTACCGTCTCGGCTGACACCTATGTACCCAGCACATCCTGTTCGGTACAGGGAGCCATTGGGGCGATTCGCGCCACCTGCTTTGACATCAACGCTGCCTGTTCCGGCTTTCTGTTTTCATTAAACACTGCCTATGCCTATATTGAGATGGGAATGGCAAAAACCGTTCTGGTGATTGGTTCAGAGACCTTGTCCAGAGAGGTGGATTGGTCGGACCGCAGTTCCTGTATTTTATTTGGCGATGGCGCCGGCGCAGCCATTGTCCGCCAGGACGATGGCGAGGGCGGACTGATTGCCAGTGTCACCGGCTCTGATGGAAGCCAGGGCGATGTGCTTACCTGCAGGGGAAGGGGCATACAGAATCCCTTCCATAACTCCAAGCGGAAAAAGGACTATATCCGCATGGAGGGGCAGGCAGTGTTCCGCTTTGCCGTAACCACAGTGCCCCGGTGTATAAAGCAGATATTGAAAAAGACAGAGATGGATGTGGATGATATAAAATTCTTTATTCTTCATCAGGCCAATGTCCGTATTATAGAAGTGATTGCCAAAAGGCTCAAGGTGGACCTTGACAAATTCCCAATGAACCTAAACCGCTATGGCAACACCTCTTCTGCCAGTATTCCGATTTTATTGGATGAACTAAATCAGAATCATCTTTTAGAGAGAGGCGATAAATTGATTTTGTCTGGTTTTGGCGGCGGATTGACTTGGGGAGCCATGCTGATTATCTGGTAAAAAAGAAATGAGGGAAAGGTTGAAAAATATGCTCGATAGCATATTTTTCAACCCACTATTTGTGTCGGAGCGTCACAAATAGTATTGATGCACAGCCGAGAAAATGCGGAGCATCTTTCGAGAAAAATGCTCTGCATCTTTCTTGGCGTGCCTCCTACGCTGACGCTCCGGAATGGAGAAAAAATGAAAAAGGTTTTAATTCAGGGAGCCATGGAGATAGAGACCGGTTACCTGATTGAAAAGATAAAGAAAATGCCCGATTACCAGTGCCAGGAGGAAAATGGACTATTCTTTCACATTGGTACAGAGGGGGATAAAAAATATATTATAAATACCACTGGCATGGGTACGGTAAAGGCGGCCATGGCCACAGCCTGCGGCTTGTTGCTCTTTCATCCCGCAGTGGTAATTAACCAGGGCACAGCAGGGGCCCAGAACCGGGAATTAGGTACCGGGGATATAGTGTTAGCGGAGGAAGCAGTGGATATTAACTGTCTCTCCATGCCCAAGAAGAAAATGGGGGAGGGCAGTGACCCGTTTTCCTGGGAGACACGGAATCCCACCTGTTTTCAGGCAGATTCAGCCTTATTGGAACTGTATTCCAGGCAGGAGTATACTTCGGGACACATGACCCGGGGAAGGGTGGGCACCGGTGATATTTACAGCCGGGAGGATGACCGTATCGTATGGCTGGCAGAGCAGTTTGGCACCGTCTGTGAGGATATGGAGACGGCAGCAGTATATGAGGTCTGCCATGCCTTTGAGACTCCCTGTGTGGGACTGCGGATTATTTCCAATAATGAACTTTTGGATGAGGAATTTAATGAGGAATCCGCAGAAATCCTTCAGCAGTATGTGTGGAAGGTGACCCATGAATATTTGTAGAATAATTTTTCCCCTCTTTGCATAAGTATTTAGTGCAAAGGGGGGATTTTTTTTGAGACGGACAGGCAGGGTGATTTTTATTTTTCTACTGATTTCCGGCTGCATGATGGGACTTTGGATGTTTCAGTCCTGGCGGGAGGCAAAGCAGCTGGGAGGACAGCAGATGTATTATAATGTCTATGTGACAGGTGTCAGCGGAAATGCCATTACGGCGGTGTCAGCAGGGGAAAGCCAGACCTGGGAGACGGCCTCCGCAGTGACCGGCCAGGCGGTAGAGGGCATTGCGGATTTACATATTCAAGATGAAAAAATTATTAAAATAGTAAAAAAACCGGAAACCGTAACAGAAAAGGTATTAAAATTATCCGAAGATACCATTACTCTGGAGAACTATGGGGAGGTTCCCATGGAGAAGGAGTTTGTGGTTTACAAGCGTGCTGGGACAGGGGAAATTACCCAGGGAAACGTTTCGGATATTGTCATCGGCGCCAGGGACATCCGTTTTGTGACAGCAGGGAAAAAATTCTGTGCGGCGGTGATTCCGGAATCCGAGTTAAAGACAATCCGGGTGCTCTTAAAAAACAATAATTTTTCTTCCTACGATATGGCGGAGGTGGTTCTGACGGCTACAGCGGATTTTACCATCCAGAGCGATAACCAGACAAAATCCTATGCCAAAGGAGAAAAGGTGACGTTTCGGCCCGCCGATGTAAATGGACGTGCCCTGGTCTCCACCGGTGGCAAGGGAAAGATACGGGTGGAAAGCCTGAAGCGCCAATATGGTGTACCGGAATACCGGGGAACCTTAGAGGTAGTAAAAGGAGAAAAGGCGCTGCAATTAATTAACGAGGTGTCCTTAGAAGAATATCTCTACAGCGTAGTGCCCAGTGAGATGCCCACCGAATATAATGCTGAGGCATTAAAGGCACAGGCTGTGTGTGCCAGAAGCTATGCGGTGCGCCAGATGACAGGACACCGGCTGGCAAAATATGGTGCCCATGTAGACGACAGTGTATCCTTTCAGGTATATAACAATCTGCGGGAGGATGCCAGGGCAATTGAGGCAGTGAACGCCACAAGAAACCAGGTGGTGTCCTATCAGGGCAAAACTGCCGTGACTTACTTTTTCTCTGCCTCTTGTGGAAGCACTTCGGGAACAAAGGATGTGTGGTTTGCTGAAAAAGAGGTGCCATATTTGACAGCGGCTATACAGACCTGGCCCAGGACGCAGAAAAATCTTACGAAAGAGGAGGACTTTAAGACCTATATCGATGAGGCCCCGGAGACTCTGGACAGTTCTTCGCCCTGGTACCGGTGGAAGACCTCTATTACTGCCGGCAGTCTGAAAGCCTCTGTGAATCGGGGCATACAGAACCGGTATGCTGTCAATCCTACCCAGATACAGGCCAAAGAACAAGATGGTACCTTTCGGAGCCGAAGCATAAAGGATGTGGGAGATATAAAAGATATTTCCGTCAAAAAACGGGGTGCCGGCGGCATTGTATCCATGGTGGAAATCCAGGGAACGAAAGAGACGGTGCGGGTATATACCGAGTACAATATCCGCATGCTTTTTATCGGGGAAAAAACAGTATTTAAGAGACAGGATAAAAAAGAGGTGACCGGTTTAAGTATTTTGCCAAGCGGATTTTTCTATGTGAAGAAACAGGGAAAGAAATTCCAGTTTTGTGGCGGCGGCTACGGCCATGGTGTGGGCATGAGCCAGAATGGCGCCAATGCCCTGGCAGGCCAGGGAAAAACCTACGCAGAAATTCTCACTTTCTATTTCCCAGGTACGAGCGTACAATCCCGGGAATCTCCCTGAGAGAGGATAGAAGCCGCAAATGTTTTTTTTCCTTTAGGAACTGGTTCATCAGGGCGCCAATAAAAATGATAATGATACAAAAATACATCCACAGCATTAAAAGCACCATATAGGTCAGGCTTCCGTACACCGAAGAGAAGCTTTGATGATAATCAATGTATAAAGAATATAGATAGGAAAAAGCAATCCACAAAAAAGCGGCAAGTCCGGCACCGGGCAGTTCATCACGAAACCGGGATTTGCGGTTGGGAATGAACCGGTACATACATAAAAAGTACACGACAAATACCAGATAGGCCACCCCGGAACGGAGTATAAAAAGGATGAGGTGGAGATTCGATAAAAACGGGAAAAAATGATTGATGGCCTGCACAATCTGATTTCCATATACAAGGACAATCAGACTGGTAATAATCATCAGAGTAAAGACTATGGTGTATACCAGAGACATAAGCCGCCTTATGACCAGATTGCGGGGATTAGTTACTTCATAAATACCATCCAGTTCATAGGCAATACCGGAAAATCCCTTGGAGCCCGCCCAAAGAGTGGAAATAACAGTAATGGACAAAATGGTGCCGGAGGCGGTCTCGTAGGTTTCCTGCAGCCAGCTTTCCGCTATACCACTTAAATTATCGGGAAGAGCCGTCCCAATTAAGGACATCATAACATCTTCACTGAGAGGTGTATATTGTAAAAGGGTAATTAAAAACATCATAAAGGGGAACAGCGATACAATGATAAAAAAAGCTACCTGTGCCGCATGAATAGATACACGGTTCTCATTAAATTTATTGATAAACCAGATAAAAACATTATTCATGTCTGCGTTCCTCCTTTTTACTTTCTATCTTAATAGTATATGAAATATTTCATAAAAAATCAACTTGACATTGACAAACCATTTGTGCTACAGTAGAAACCGATAAAAGACGAGGATGGTGCGGGCATACGGCCCACAGACTGCTGCTTTCCTTCAGAGAGACGGAATCATCGGCTGAAAGTTCCGTCAGGTTCCTGTAGCAGTTGAATTTCACACCGGAGTTTTGTTCTTGAACGGAGCGCAGAGTTCTGAGTAGAGAATGACGGCTGATACCCGTTATTGTATCCTAAAGAGAGTCTGTCGGAAAGAAAGAGCCGGCAGGAATATGGGTGGTACCGCGGAAATATTTCGTCCCTTGCAGAAGCAGAAAGCATCTGCAAGGGACTTTGCGCGTAAGCAATGAGCGGTGCACGCAGGAAATAAAATCCCGTTTGGGCGCTTGCGCACAGAACGGGATTTTATTTCCTGCGTATAGGGCGAATGCCCGCGACCCTGCCGAGCAGAGCGAGGCAGGGTGCGCACTGCTCATTGCGAAGTAAGAGAAGGGCGCATCCCTATCGCAGAGCGAGGCAGGGTGCGCACCGCTCATTGCGAAGCAAAGGAAGTGCGCATCTCTGGCGCGGAGCGAAGCGGGGCGCACTGCTCCCTACGGTGGATGCACATGCGGAAAAATCAGAAAGGAATGATAAGAGCAATGAAAGAAAAATTATCCCAAATCCTGGACAATGCCCTGTCCCAGATTGAAAAATCCGGCGAGTTAGAGAAATTAAACGATATCCGGGTAGCATTTCTGGGCAAAAAGGGAGAGCTTACCAGTGTCCTGAAATCCATGAAGGATGTGGCACCGGAAGACCGACCAAAGGTGGGACAGATGGTAAATGAGGCCAGAGCCAAGATTGAGAGCCGGTTAGAGGAGAAAAAAGCGGCTTTTGAAAAGGCGCTTCGGGCAGAGAAAATGAAGGCCGAGGTCATTGACGTCACTCTTCCGGGACGACGGCTTCGTGCCGGGCACCGCCATCCGAACACCATTGCCTTAGAGGAAGTGGAAAAAATCTTTATCGGTATGGGCTATGAGGTGGTAGAGGGCCCGGAGGTAGAATATGATTATTATAACTTTGAGGCCTTGAATATCCCGGAAAACCATCCGGCCAAGGACGAGCAGGACACCTTTTATATCAACGACAAAATTCTGCTTCGTACCCAGACTTCTTCGGTGCAGGTGCATGTAATGGAAAAGGGAAAGCTTCCGATTCGCATGATTTCACCGGGACGGGTATTCCGCAGTGACGATGTGGACGCTACCCATTCGCCTTCCTTCCATCAGATTGAGGGCATGGTAATTGATAAAAACATTACCTTTGCAGACTTAAAGGGAACCCTGGAGCAGTTTGCCAAGCAGCTGTTCGGAGAGGATACCAGAGTAAAATTCCGTCCTCACCATTTTCCGTTTACCGAGCCAAGCGCAGAGATGGATGTGACCTGTTTCAAATGCGGAGGCAAGGGCTGCCGCTTCTGTAAAGGAGAGGGCTGGATTGAGATACTGGGCTGTGGAATGGTACATCCCCATGTGCTGGAGATGAGCGGCATCGACCCGGAGGAATACACCGGTTTTGCTTTTGGTGTAGGTCTGGAAAGAATCGCCCTGTTGAAATATGAAATTGACGATATGCGGCTGTTGTATGAGAACGACACCCGGTTTTTAGAGCAGTTCTGATAAAGAGGAGGGAAAGACATGAATACGCCATTATCATGGATTAAAGCCTATGTGCCGGAACTGGAATGTACCGAGCAGGAGTATATGGATGCCATGACATTGTCTGGCACCAAGGTAGAGGGCTATGAAAAATTTGACGCCGACCTGGATAAAATTATTGTCGGGCGGATTGAGAAAATTGAAAAACATCCCGATGCGGATAAACTGGTGGTCTGCCAGGTGGCCATTGACGAGGAAGGCACCATCACTCAGATTGTCACTGGCGCACCGAATGTAAAAGAGGGCCAGAAGGTGCCGGTGGTACTGGACGGCGGACGGGTGGCCGGAGGCCACGATGGCAAAAAAGTACCGGGGGGGATTAAAATCAAAAAGGGCAAGCTCCGGGGTGTGGAGAGCAACGGTATGATGTGCTCTATTGAGGAACTGGGCTCCTCCACGGATTATTATCCGGATGCGGCAGAGGACGGTATTTACATTCTGAGTGACAACCCGGAATATAAGGAAGCACCGGTGGGAAGCGATGCCATCGAACTGCTGGGCCTGCGGGATGCCAACTTTGAATACGAGGTAACCTCCAACCGTGTGGACTGCTTCGGTGTACTGGGTATTGCCAGAGAGGCGGCGGCCACCTTCCGCAAGCCATTTGTACCGCCGGTGGTTGCCGAGGTGGGAAATGGAGAAAAAACAGAAGATTACATTTCCGTAGATATAGAGGCAACGGATTTGTGTACCCGCTATGTGGCCAGAGTTGTGAAAAATATTAAACTGGCACCGTCTCCGGAGTGGATGCAGAGACGCCTGGCGGCCAGCGGCATACGCCCAATTAACAACATTGTGGATATTACCAACTATGTGATGGAGGAATATGCACAGCCAATGCACGCCTATGATCTGGATACCATTGCCGGACACAAAATTGTAGTAAAGAGAGCGGCAGAGGGCGAGACCTTCCAGACGTTGGACGGACAGGACAGAGAACTGGACTCCTCCATTCTGATGATTTGTGACGGGGAGAAAGCCGTAGGCCTGGCTGGCATCATGGGCGGTGAGAACTCCAAGATTACCGATGAGGTAACCACCATGCTCTTTGAGGCGGCCTGCTTTGATGGTACCAACATCCGTCTGTCCGGGAAAAAGCTGGGTATGCGTACTGACGCCCAGGCCAAATTTGAAAAAGGCCTGGACCCGAATACCGCCATGGAGGCTATGAACCGGGCCTGCCAGTTAATTGAGGAACTGGGAGCTGGTGAGGTAGTAGGAGGCTGTGTAGATGTGTATCCGGAGAAAAAGGAGCCAACCACGGTTTCCTATGATGTAGATAAAATTAATGCCCTGCTGGGAATCGAAGTATCCGAGGAGGAAATGTGTGAATACTGGAATATGGTGGACTTAACGCCGGATAAAGCAAATCACTGTGTCCATGTACCAACCTGGCGTCAGGACATTGCCTGTATGGCGGATTTAGCTGAGGAGGTGGCACGGTTCTATGGCTATGACCGGATTCCTACCACCCTGCCAAGCGGTGAGGCTACCATGGGAGGTCTGTCCTGGCAGACCACCATTCAGAATATTGCCAGAAATGTTGTGGAGCAGTTCGGTTTCTCCGAGGGAATGACCTATTCCTTTGAGAGTCCGAGGGTATTTGATAAGCTGCTGGTGCCGGAGGACAGTCCTTTACGCCAGTGTATCGAGATTTCCAATCCGCTGGGTGTGGACTACAGCATTATGCGGACATCGCCTCTCAATGGCATGCTGACCTCTCTGGCCACTAACTATAACCATCGGAATAAGGATGTAAGGCTGTATGAACTGGCGAATATTTATCTGCCAAAGGCATTGCCGTTGACGGAACTTCCGGAGGAGAGGATGCAGTTGACCCTTGGTATGTATGGGAAAGGGGATTTCTTTGATATGAAGGGCTGTGTCGAGGCCATTTTTGAGAAGCTTGGTATCGGTGGGGTAGTAACCTGGCAGCCGGGAGAGAGCCGGCCATATCTGCATCCGGGCAGAAACGCAGACATCCAGATTGATGGTGTGACAGCCGGGTATCTGGGAGAAGTGCATCCTGAGGTGACAGATAACTACGATATCGGAACGAAAACTTATATTGCGGTATTGGATGTGGAAGAACTTGCCAATCGGGCCTCTTTTGATGTAAAATATAAGGGAGTGGCAAAATTCCCGGCGGTGACCCGTGATATTTCTCTGGTGATGAAAAAAAATGTTCTGGCTGGAGAGGTAGAGGAAGTAATACGAAAGAGCGGCGGCAAATTGTTAGAGACCTATCGGCTCTTTGATATTTACGAGGGAGAGAATGTGGGAGCGGACGAAAAATCCCTGGCCTATTCCATCCGGTTCCGGGCCGCAGACCGCACGCTGGAAGAAAAGGATGTGACAGCTGTCATGAATAAAATTCTGACAAAACTGGAATCTTTAGGAGTGACACTGAGAACGTGATAATTCAGAGTGATTATGAGATAGAAGTAACGGGAGGGCAATGTGAAGAAGCTGATTAGCAATGTGCTGACATTATGTTTCATCTGTTACATGGTTCTGTTGGTATACTTTCTGTTTTTCAGTGAGGAATACGGACGGACAGAGCCTTACACCACATATCAGTATAATCTGGAACCCTTCCGGGAACTGCGGCGCTATCTGGCATACCGCAATCAGATTGGCAATGGGCTGTTTCTCATCAATGTGGTGGGAAATGTGGTGGCCTTTATGCCCTTTGGGTTTTTAGTACCGGTAATGTACCGGGAACAGCGCCGGGAACGGAGTTACCAAGGCCACTATTTCCGCAGTTTTCTCTTTGTGACCTTCCTTGGCTTTTTGTCCAGTCTGGGAGTGGAAACTCTGCAGTTAGTGACAAAGGTGGGAAGCTTTGACGTAGATGATTTAATACTGAATACTGTGGGGGTAATTTTAGGTTATTTCATATATTATATCTGCAAAAAGATGATTGGAGTATTTGGAAAACGCTGATAAGGAGGGGATGTCATGCAGGTGCACTTTGGAAACCGCAGAAAAATTCAATTTACCGACAAGACGCATCCGGTTATGGGGATTGTCTCTGTGGTAATGGGCGGTGCTTCCCTGCTGCTTTTAGCCATCCTCTGTATTCTCTCCAGTATGGCAAAGGGAGCCTCGGGACTGAGTGCCGGTTATTTGGGCATTCTGGCTCTGCTTGTGGCCATTGTCGGTTTTGTGCTGGCGGCACGGTGCTATCAGAAGGAGGATATTTATCTGGTGACGCCGGCGGTGGGCTCGGTGCTTAATGGTATGCTGGTGGTAATCAGTCTGCTCCTGTATGTTATTGGCGCGGCTTGAGCTGCCGCAGCCGACTGGAAATGGTGACTTTTTTGTAAATGGTATGATAATCGGCAGGAGACAGTTCTTCAATATAATTGACAGGATATTCTTTTTTGTATCCCTTGGTAATCAGGCAGGAAGCGGCTTTGTTGTAGGCAATGGCCGCTTCTGTTTCATTTTGGTAGCGGCCCACAAGAAAATCACCCCGCCAGTGAATTTTTGTCTCGTAATAGACCTGGCCATTTTTTGTTTTTCTGGCAACCCCGTGATAGCGGTTGATAATCTCAATATTTTCATAGCGGAAATCCCTATTGTCCCCGTTGACAAAACGAAAATCCCGTCCGGGCACTGCATAATTTTTGATGCCATAGCGGGAGAGGATATTTACCTGCATTCCGTAGTCAGCCACAAAAAGATGGCCGCCCCGGCGGCTGATGCTGCGGGTGGAAAAGTAAAATAAATCGTCAATGTCAAAGGTCAGAAAATCGTCCCGGTCAAAATAGTAGTGAAAAAAACGCTTCTGTAGATAAATGGGAGTGCGGATATACATGCCATTGTCCCGGAAATTCAGAAGAGTGACCCACTTGGAAAAGGGCAGGACACTGTCCTTTTCGGAAAAAGAATCCATGGTGAGGCTCTGATCGGAGAGCAGCCGGCTGGCCAGGGTATAGGCCTCCGAAGCAGTTTCCTCCGTGGGAAAACTGCCCAGGCTGATATGCTTGCCGCAGTGGGTGATGGAACTGCGGTAATACAACTCTCCATTTTTCTTTCTGGCCGTGTAAACTCCTGGCAGCATGGCGGGTCTCCTTTTAATATCTTACTTTTGGTTTGTCATTCTTTGTAATAATGAAATTATATCATATAGCCTTTCCAATCACAATTACATTCTGTCTTGTTTTTACGCATTTTTTAATTCTATAGTGTAAAAATTTTAATCAATTCGTAACAATTTTGTAATAAACAGAAAAAAACTGCATATAATTCTCATATAGGTAAATATTGGATGGTGGCTGGAAGGACGGCCCCGGACAATGGTTTGCCGGAAAGAGAGGTGCAGATTATGAGAGAACACCGTTACAAAATATTTTGTATTATCTATATGTTATTGGTGGCTTCCTTGTCCATTGGCTGGTATCCGGAGACAGAGGCGGAAAATATCAGTTCCATTATCCGGGAGGCAGGAAACCAGGTGGAGGCCATGTGCATGCTGAAGGAAAATAACCGGCTGTTTCTGCAGGGGATTCAGGAAACAGAGGAGGAACAGCGCCAGTTATATGAACAGATGGATGAAAACCGCCGCAGAGCGGTTCAGACAATAAAAAGAATAAAGCAAAAGAAAAAAACACCGGTACCGGGAGTGGGAAAAGAGGGCCGGCGGATTCTGGAGCGGATTGTGGAGGCGGAGGCTGGCGACCAGAATGTAAAGGGAAGAAGGCTGGTGGCAAACGTGGTATTAAACCGGGTCAAATCGAAGCATTTCCCCAATACAGTAAAGAGCGTTGTGTTTGCACCGAGACAGTTTTCCCCGGTTTCCAACGGACGCTATTACCGTGTCCGGGTGTCGCAGAAGACTAAAATTGCCGTAAAGCAGGCATTGAACGGGAAGAATGATTCAAAAGGAGCCTTGTATTTTATGTGCCGGAGTGCCTCCAGTCCCGCCAATGTGGCATGGTTTGATAGAGATTTGACCCGTCTGTTTGCCTATGGATGCCATGAGTTCTTTCGGTAAGGGGCAATCCGCTATTGTAAAACAGGGAAAAACATGATATTCTAAAGGCTGTGAGACAAGGTATGCGTTAGGCGCAGATTGGAGGATATCATGAGCGTGATGTATCAAAGCACAAGAAGCAGAAGTGAAAAAGTAACAGCTTCCCAGGCAATATTAAAGGGCCTTGCCGATGACGGCGGTCTGTTTGTCCCGGAGGCTATTCCGGCATTTACCGTGCCTTATAAGACACTGGCGGGCCTTTCCTATCAGGAGACCGCCTATGAAGTAATGAAATTATTCCTGAGTGATTTTACTGGGGAGGAATTAAAGGCCTGCATCCGCGGAGCCTACGATGAGAAATTTGACACAAAGGAAATTGCGCCACTGGTAAAAAAAGACGGTGCCTATTATCTGGAGTTATTCCATGGAAAAACCATTGCCTTTAAGGATATGGCTCTTTCCATTCTGCCGTATTTAATGACAACGGCAGCCAAAAAGAACGGCGTTACCAATGAAATTGTAATTCTGACGGCCACCTCCGGAGATACCGGAAAGGCGGCGCTGGCAGGATTTGCCGACGTGCCGGGTACCAGCATTATTGTATTTTATCCGAAAAACGGTGTAAGCCCGATTCAGGAAAAGCAGATGCTGACCCAGAAGGGGAACAACACCACAGTGATAGGGATTGTGGGAAACTTTGACGACGCCCAGACCGGAGTAAAGGAAATGTTTCACTCCCGGGAGTTAGCGGAGCGTATGGACAAAAAAGGGTATCAGTTCTCCTCGGCCAATTCCATCAATATCGGCCGTCTGGTACCTCAGATTGTATACTATGTATATGCCTATGGACAGTTGTTAAAGCAGGGTGAAATTAAAGAGGGTGAAAAGATAAACGTAGTGGTTCCTACGGGCAATTTTGGCAATATTTTAGCAGCCTATTATGCCAAAAACATGGGACTTCCTATTGAAACCCTCTATTGTGCTTCCAATGAGAATAAAGTGCTGTATGACTTTTTCCAGACAGGAAAATACGATAGGAAGCGGGAGTTTATTCTGACCTCCTCCCCGTCCATGGACATTTTGATTTCCAGTAATTTAGAGCGGCTGATTTACCGCATTGCCGGAGAGGATGCCGGAAGAACTAAGGAATTGATGGAGGCATTATCCTCTCAGGGTGAATATGAGATTACCCCGGAGATGAAGGAGAAACTCTTCTGCTTTGAAGGCGGCTTTGCCACCGAAGAGGAGACGGCCCAGACCATCCGCCGGGTGTATGAAAAGACAGGGTATATTATGGATACCCATACGGCAGTGGCCTCCTGCGTCTATGAAAAAAAGGCGGCAGACACCGGGGTAAAAACAGTGATTGCCTCTACGGCCAGTCCGTATAAATTTACCCGCAGTGTGATGGATGCCATTGATAAAAAGGCCTATGAAAATATGAGTGATTTTGAACTGGTGGATGA
This sequence comes from Lachnospiraceae bacterium, assembly GCA_022510605.1. Lineage (GTDB taxonomy): Bacteria > Bacillota > Clostridia > Lachnospirales > Lachnospiraceae > Eubacterium_F. The sequence continues at coordinate 12,712 of JAFLTB010000031.1, read as the reverse complement.
ACTGAACCGTATATCCGGTGTGGCAGTGCCGGGAGCCATTGAGGAAATCCGGAGTGCGCCGGTGCTCCACGATACAGTTTGTGACAAGAGCGAGATGCAAAAAGAGGTAGAGCGGATTCTGGGCCTGTAAGAAAGGTCGAAAATAAGGAGGAGAGGCATGGAGTTTCGGCCATGTATTGATATACACAATGGAAAGGTAAAGCAGATTGTAGGCGGGACGCTGAAGGATGCCGGGGACTATGCCAGAGAAAATTTTGTCTCCGGGCAGGCGGCGGCGGATTACGCCAGACTGTACCGGGAAAACGGACTTCGAGGCGGCCATATCATCCTCTTAAATGGAAAAAACAGTGAATATTACAAAGAGGATGTAAGGCAGGCCAGAGAGGCTTTGGAGGCCTGGCCGGGGGCGCTGCAGATTGGCGGCGGTATAACGGTGGAAAACGCCGCAGAATTTATCCGCTGGGGTGCATCCCATGTTATAGTCACCTCCTATGTCTTTGCCGGCGGGGAGATTCGTTTTGAACGGCTGGAAAAACTGGTGCAGGAAGTGGGGCGTTCCCATCTGGTGCTGGATGTAAGCTGCCGGAAAAAGGACGGAATATATTATGTAGTAACAGACCGGTGGCAGAAATTTACCAGCCAGCCGGTAGAGGCAGATTTGCTGGAAAGGCTGGGGGCATACTGTGATGAATTTCTGGTACATGCGGTGAATGTGGAAGGGACGGGAACCGGAGTGGATAAAGAGCTTTTGCAGATTCTCTCAAAGGAAAACCATGTACCAGTGACCTATGCCGGCGGCATCGGAACCATGGAGGACATTCATCAGATAGAGGAGCTGGGCGGCGGTCGGATTCATTTTACGGTAGGAAGTGCTCTGGATTTGTTTGGTGGCAGTCTGTCTTTTGAGGAAATTGTTAAGAAATATTGCGAAAAATTACAAAAATAATAACTTAAAAAATAACGAAAAATCGTTGCTTTCAGACATTGGCAACGATTTTTTTTGCAAAAAGGGTTGATTTTTTAAGGATTCATGTTATAATTGTTACATAAATGTTACAAATAACAGTTCAAAAGTGTTACAAAATAAAGTTGAATTTGTTAAAATTATGTATTAAGGAGTATTTATTATGAGTATCAAAAAAATGGTAGTGTGTATGATGGTGGTATGTGTGCTGGCAGGGAGTATCTTTAGCGCAAAACCTTCGCAGGCTGCTGAAAGGGAATATACAAACAGGGATGTCAAATTGCTGTCCGCCATTATTTTCTGTGAGGCAGGCAATCAGAGTTACGCTGGAAAGCTGGCTGTAGGATGTGTCGTAATGAACCGTAAGCGTTCCAGCCGTTTCCCTAATTCAGTGGAGAAAGTCATCCGGCAGAAAAGACAGTTTAGTCCGGTGGCCTCTGGCAAATTTAAGAAAGAATTAGAGCGATATAATAATGGTTCCTATGAAAAGGGAGTCCGGGCCGAGTGTGTACGGGCGGCCAAAGCGGCACTGTCCGGCCAGGATTACGTTAAGACCCGGGGCAAAAAAGTAAATATGAGACGGTATCATTTTTTTAGCGGACATTTAAGCCGGGCGAAACTGCGCATTGGTGCCCATGATTTTAAGTAAAATTCCCGTGATTATAAAATTTTCGCTTTCCTAAAAGGCCTCTTTGTGGTATCATAAAGAAAGATACGCGAAGGAGGCCTTTTAGAATGTCAGAAATTAAGGAAGAGACAATCGCCAGAAATTTTATCCAGAATGAGATTGACAGTGATTTAGAGCAGGGCGTTTATGATAAAGTTGTCACGCGTTTTCCACCGGAGCCAAATGGATATCTCCATATTGGCCACGCCAAGTCCATTGCATTGAACCAGGGACTGGCAAAGGAATACGGAGGCACTTTCAATCTGCGGTTTGATGATACGAATCCGCAGAAGGAAAAGGAAGAGTTTGTCCAGTCGATTTTGAAAGATGTGGAGTGGATATGCGGGGAGAAGCCACCGGTTTATTTCGCATCGGATTATTTTGAGCAGATGTATAAATGCGCTCTTCATCTGATAAAAAAGGGAAAAGCCTATGTCTGCGACCTTTCGGCAGAGCAGATACGGGAATACCGGGGAACCCTGACGGAGCCGGGGAAGAACAGTCCTTACAGAGACCGGAGCGTGGAGGAAAACCTGGAATTATTTGAGGCGATGAAAAACGGCGAGTGCGAGGATGGTACCCGCGTTCTCCGTGCCAAAATAGATATGGCATCGCCCAATATCAATATGAGGGACCCGGTGATTTACCGTGTGGCCCACCTGCACCACCACAATACCGGGGATGCCTGGTGCATCTATCCAATGTATGATTTTGCTCATCCCATTGAGGATGCGGTGGAGGGAGTGAGCCATTCCATCTGTACGCTGGAATTTGAGGATCACCGTCCGCTGTATGACTGGGTAGTAAAGGAATGTGAATTTGAGAAACCACCGCGCCAGATTGAATTTGCCAAGATGTATCTTACCAATGTGGTGACCGGTAAGCGATACATAAAAAAACTGGTGGAAGACGGCATTGTAGACGGATGGGATGACCCACGGCTGGTTACAATTACAGCCCTCCGCCGCAGGGGATATACAGCGTCCTCCATCCGGAGGTTCATGAGTCTGTGCGGTGTGTCCAAATCTAACAGTTCCGTGGACTATGCGATGTTGGAGTACTGCATCCGGGAGGACTTAAAGATGAGCCAGTCCCGTATGATGGCGGTATTAGATCCGATAAAGCTGATTATAGACAATTACGAAGAAGGAAAAATAGAATATCTGGATGTGCCAAATAATCAGGAAAATCCGGAACTGGGTACCAGAAAGGTACCATTTGCCAGAGAGTTATACATTGAGAGAGACGATTTCATGATAGAGCCTCCAAGGAAATATTTCCGTCTGTATCCAGGCAATGAGGTTCGTCTGATGAGTGCTTATTTTGTAACCTGTGTCGATTACAAGACAGACACTGACGGCAATGTAACCGAGGTGCACTGCACCTATGACCCGGAGACCAAAAGCGGCTCCGGATTTACTGGAAGAAAGGTAAAGGGAACGATTCACTGGGTAGCGGCGCCTACGGCCGCCACTGCAGAGGTTCGTCTCTATGAGAATATTGTGGATGAGGAAAAGGGTGTTTACAATGAGGATGGCTCGGTAAATGTCAATCCTAATTCCCTGACTGTCCTAGATACCTGTTATATGGAACCGGCACTGGCTGAAGCAAAGCCGGGAGATAAGTTCCAGTTTATGCGCACGGGATTTTTCTGTGTCGATACCAAAGATACCACGGATAATCATCTGGTATTTAACCGGATTGTGTCACTGAAAAGTTCCTATCGTCCAAATATTAGTGAAAAGTAAAGGGAGATGTAAATTATGAGTAATATTTTTGAGGGGCTTGAAAATTTCGGCCTGAAGGATATTGAGGTTCAGGATGTGTTACAGGAAGGCGCATCGAAGAAGGAGGCTCAAGCGGAAGGACAGGAGCAGAAAAAGGAAATTTCAGAGGAGGATCTGATTTTCGACAAGAGTTATACCTGTCCGGTCTGTGACAATGAATTTAAGAGCAAGATGGTTCGTACAGGAAAGGTGCGCCTGGCCGGTGCGGATTCGGATCTCCGTCCCCGCTATATCGGGGTGGATTCTCTGAAGTATGATGCTGTTCTCTGTCCAAAGTGCGGTTATGCGGCTTTGAACCGTTACTTCAGTTTTATTATGTCAGGCCAGGCAAAGAGTATCCGGGAGAAAATCTCTGCCAACTTTAGTTACAAGGCAGAGGAGGGAAAAACCTACTCCTATGACGATGCCATCGGCAAGCATAAAATGGCACTTCTCAACACAGTGGTAAAAAATGGGAAAAGCAGTGAGCGTGCGTATACCTGTCTGAAACTGGCATGGCTTTACCGTGGCAAACGGGAACAGTTGATGCAGGGCGAATATCAAAAAGAAGAAATTGCCAAGATGGCAGAAGAGGAGCAGGAACTGTTGGCCAAGGCCTATGAGGGCTTTGAAGCGGCCTTTGGTAAAGAGGATTTTCCAATGTGCGGTATGGACCAGCACACCATGATGTATCTGTTGGCAGAGCTGGCAAGGCGGATTGGCAAAGAGGAAGATGCCAAGCGTTATGTGTCCAAGGTGCTGGTAGCCAGGGACGCTCCCCAGCGTATTAAGAACAAAGCCATAGATCTGAAGGAAAAACTTCAGAAAAAATAAATAGGGGTAAAAGCGTAAGGAGGGGATTTGAAATGAGGAAGACGACAATCACGGCAGTGCTGATCACAGCACTGCTGTTTGCCTTATTACCAGGTGGAAACTGTCCGGAGAAAAAGATAAAGGCGGCAGAACATGGTCTGTCAGGGCCCAGGGTAAAAAATGAAATTGTGACCTGGGACTGCATCTATTTTGGCAGTTACTGGCAGAATGACACCAATAAAAGTGGAAAGACCGATAAGAAGGATCGTAAGGAGCCAATCAAGTGGCGTGTGCTGTCTGTGGATGGCGATGATGCTTTTTTGCTGGCGGATAAAGTGCTGGACAATCAGCAGTATAACTCCGACGTGTATACCGATGAACTTGGCAATGAGATAGCGAAAGATACCACCTGGGAGACCTGTACCCTGCGTAACTGGCTAAACAGCAGCTTTTATCAGGATGCCTTTTCGGAAGAAGAGCAGAATGCCATTATGACAACCACCGTAGTGAATGACGACAATCCCAAATATAAAACGAGGGGCGGCAATACTACCATGGATAAAGTGTATCTTTTGTCGTTGACTGAGGTGAAAAATCCCGACTATGGTTTCCTCCATGAGCGGACAAAAACAGATACCAGAAAAGTGGAGGAAACAGCGTATGCTACAGAGAAACTGAAGCATAACTATGCGGGTGGTGATAACGATTGGTGGCTGCGCTCGCCAGGAAGTTCTGCCAATAAAGCAGTTACGATTGATTACTATGGAAAAATCTGGCACACCGAAGATACCGTAAAGTCATGGGAATATTCTGTGCGTCCGGTTCTGCATCTAAACCTGGCTTCCGGGGTGTGGAAGAAGGCGGGGCAGGTAAGCGCTATCCGAACCAGTCCCTCCAAGGTGGAAAAGCTGCGGATTGTAAAAAAGAGTGCAGGCAGCGTTACCTTAACCTGGAAGAAGATGCCGGATGTAACCGGATATCAGATTTGTTATTATATACCATCCCGGGATAAATACAAGGATGGAAAGGAAAAGAAAAAACTAATAAAAAAGAATCGGAACCGTATCAGCATAAAAAGAGTAAAAAGGAAAAACTGCCGTATTTTTGTCCGGGCCTACCGCCAGACAGGAAAGCAGAGAAGATATGGTGCGTACAGCAATACCGTAAAAGTTTGATAAGCTATATGGAATTAAAAATGCAGGAACTTTGGGTTTACAGATTAGGAGGTAAAACATGGGAAGAAAACAAAGAGGAATTGCCGTGTTTCTTTCACTGGCAGTATTGCTTGGCTCATTGCCGGCAGGAGCAGGAACAGGAAAACAGGCCAAAGCGGCAGGCTACGGTCTGTCAAATCCGAAGGTGAAAAACGGAGTTGTGACCTGGGACTGCATCTATTTTGGCAGCTACTGGCAGAATGACACCAATAAGGATAGAAAGGCGGATACAAAGGACACAAAGGAGCCCATTAAATGGCGTGTGCTGTCGGTACAGGGAGACGATGCCCTTCTGGTTTCCGAGTATAATCTGGACTGTCAGCCCTATCATGAAACAGCAGTGGAAAAGATTGGGGACGTCACATGGGAGAATTGCAGTCTGCGAGGCTGGCTGAACAGTCAATTTTACCAAAATGCCTTTTCGGAGGCAGAGCAAAATGCCATAAAGGAAACAACCCTGGTAAATGAAGGAGTTACAGGGGCCAAGTACAATACAGTGGACAAGGTCTTTCTTTTATCCCCGGCAGAAGTGGCGAAATCTGCCTATGGATTTGGTGGCTCCTCTGCTTCTGAGACGAGAGTAGCTTACCACACTGTCTTTACCCTGCAGGCAGGCGGTGCTATATGCCATCCACTGGGAAGTGCCGGCTGGTGGTGGCTGCGGACACCGATAGGGCCGGGGGCTGTTTTAGGTAAACAGTACAGCACCATAGCTTCTGCCTCCAATGTCAGTTATTATGGGGGAGTGGCTCCCGGTAACCCGGCTATCAGGGATTGTGCTGTGCGCCCTGCCATACATCTGAATCTCTCCTCTGGCCTGTGGCAGAAAGCGGGCAGGAAAAGTGCAGTGCGAACAGCGCCTGCCAAAGTAAAGAAGCTGAAGGTAAAAAAGAAAGGAAAGAAAGCCGTTACTCTGTCATGGAAAAAGGTGCCTGGCATAGAGGGATATCAAATTCAGTACAGCACAGATAAAAAATTCAAGGAATGGAAAGAAATTGACGGTGTAGGGAAAGAAAAACTGGTGAAAAAGACAAAGTTCCGCCTGGGCAGACTGGGAAATAAGAAAAAGCAGTATGTCCGGGTCTGCGCCTACCGTGAGGCAGAGGGCCGGAAAGTATGTGGAAAATGGAGTAAAGTGATAATCGTGCGGTAGTTGCCGTCAGAGTGATTGTTAATGCTCCGACGGCAAAATACCATTCACCTTTGTCATAGCCCGTGGCAGAGCGTCCTTTGAGGTTTTCCAGGGGGCGTCGGCATTGCGGTAGTCAAACTTATCAATAAACCAGGAGACCTCCTCCTGCATCCGTCTGAAATTTTCCATAAACACGGTATTCAAATCCGAGGTAAAATCCTCCAGAGTCTGTCCATGGAGATAGGAGGGAGCCATTTCATAGAGCTTCCCGTAGTGTTCCAGACAAAAGCCCTGGCATTTACGGAATTTTTCCCGGAAGGACATATCCTTTTCATAAAGATAAAGAGTGGTAACCAGATACCGCTCGAAGGTGTCCCGGATGCGTTCGCAGATAAAGCAGGAGTGGGACGTAGCTTCCGTATATTCATACAGTGCGGAAGCTGTTTTTTTGGAAAACAGTCCACCGGAACTGCTCCGGCCCTTCTTTTGTAATTTTTCCAGCTCCTTTATCATATTCTGCATATGAGTGTTCAGAATCAGGGCAAGACCCAGACGGTTTTCAAAATCATACATCATTTTCATGTGGCGTTCGCAAAAGCCGATTTTATCCGTTGTCAGCCGGATGTCATCCTCCATGTAGCTGGGCCCCATGGCGAAGGCAACGCCCTCGTCCTCCAGTTTTTTTCTCATGGCGCACACCGGGCACTCGCAGGGTGTATCAAAAATATCGTTGACGGGAATGTCGTAAAGAACCTCTTTCATGTAAAACCTCCTGTTATCCATACGGCGGGCTGCCGTCCATTGTCATTCTTATTTCCTGAACATATAGTAACATAAACACTTAAAAAATGGAAATAAGTTAAAAATATGAGAAAAAGAGAGAATACAAGAGAAAACAAGAGAATAACTATAAATATATGCCAATATGGAAAAAGGAAAGACTTTGCATTTCTGGTCAATATTGCATATTATAGAGCCAATGGCTTAGCACTCACAAAAAAAGAGTGCTAACAAAAAGAAGAATGGAGGAAAGAATTATGAAGTTAGTACCATTAGGTGACAGAGTTGTTTTGAAACAGTTAGATGCAGAAGAAACTACCAAATCCGGTATTGTACTGCCAGGCCAGGCTCAGGAAAAGCCGCAGCAGGCAGAGATTATTGCTGTGGGTCCAGGTGGAACCGTGGATGGCAAGGAAGTGAAGATGGAAGTAAAGGTTGGCGACAAGGTCATTTACTCCAAGTACGCAGGAACGGATGTAAAACTGGAAGACGAAGAATATGTCATTGTAAAGCAGAGTGACATTTTAGCAATTGTAGAATAAGAATCAGGAGGTTAAACAGACATGGCAAAGGAAATTAAATTTGGCGCAGAAGCCAGAGCCGCTTTAGAGGCAGGAGTAAACCAGTTGTCCGATACCGTCCGTGTGACGCTCGGACCGAAGGGAAGAAACGTTGTTTTGGATAAATCTTTTGGGGCACCGCTGATTACCAACGACGGTGTAACCATTGCCAAGGAAATAGAGTTAGAGGATGCCTTTGAGAATATGGGCGCCCAGCTGGTAAAAGAAGTTGCCACCAAGACAAACGATGTGGCCGGAGACGGAACCACCACAGCTACCGTTCTTGCCCAGGCAATGATTAACGAGGGAATGAAAAACCTGGCAGCAGGCGCTAACCCGATTATTCTCCGCAAGGGAATGAAAAAGGCAACAGAGACTGCCGTAGAGGCCATCAAGGAAATGAGTTCCACCCTGACCGGCAAAGAGCAGATTGCCAAGGTAGCCGCTATCTCTGCTGGAGATGAACAGGTAGGAGAGATGGTAGCAGACGCCATGGAAAAAGTGACTGGCGACGGCGTTATTACCATTGAGGAATCCAAGACCATGAAAACGGAGTTGGACATGGTAGAGGGTATGCAGTTTGACCGTGGGTATCTGTCCGCCTACATGGCAACCAATATGGATAAAATGGAGGCAGAGTTAGAGAATCCATATATCCTCATCACCGATAAGAAGATTTCTAACATTCAGGAGATTCTGCCGTTGTTGGAGCAGGTGGTTCAGGCCAGTGCAAGACTTCTCATCATTGCAGAGGATGTAGAGGGCGAGGCTCTGAGTACACTGGTAATCAACAAACTGCGTGGAACCTTTAACGTAGTAGCTGTAAAGGCGCCGGGCTATGGCGACAGAAGAAAGGAAATGTTGAAGGATATTGCCATTCTCACCGGCGGCGAGGTGATTTCTGAAGAACTTGGACTTGACTTAAAGGAAACTACCATGGACCAGCTTGGCCGTGCCAAATCCGTCAAGGTTCAGAAGGAAAATACCATTATCGTGGATGGAGAAGGAAGCAAGGAGGAAATTGCCTCCCGTATCGCCCAGATTAAGACCCAGATTGATGAGACTACTTCTGATTTTGACAGAGAAAAATTACAGGAGAGACTTGCCAAACTGGCAGGCGGTGTTGCAGTAATCCGTGTGGGTGCTGCCACAGAGACTGAGATGCAGGAAGCAAAACTGCGTATGGAGGATGCCCTGGCTGCTACGAGAGCGGCTGTAGAGGAGGGGATTATCTCCGGCGGTGGTTCGGCTTATATCCACGCCAGCAAAGAGGTTGCCAAGGTGGCAGCTGACTTAGAGGGCGATGAAAAGACCGGAGCCAATATCATCCTGAAGGCACTGGAGGCACCGCTTCGCAGAATTGCGGAAAACGCAGGTTTAGAGGGCTCTGTTATCATTGACAAGGTTCGCGCAGAGAAGCCGGGTTACGGCTTTGACGCCCTGAAGGAAGAATATGTAGATATGGTAGATTCCGGTATTTTAGACCCGGCCAAGGTAACCAGAAGCGCATTGCAGAATGCCACCAGTGTTGCCTCTACCTTATTGACAACCGAATCCGTTGTTGCTAATATAAAAGAAGAGACACCGGCGATGCCAGCTGGTGGCGCAGGCATGGGCGGCATGATGTAAGAGTTGCCAAAGAAGATGCCACATATCAATTACGGATAGGAGAGGCACATGGAACAGTCATATGCAGAAGCAAACGCCAAGAAACGGACGACACCAGGAGTTATTGCCCTGAAAGGGATTTTAATCGTCCTCGTAATTTTCATATTTCTCGCCGCACTGCTTAGCGGCTACCGTCTGATCGTGTTAGTAGGGGCAGCGGCCATTGTGGCTCTGGTCTGGTACTGGCCAAGATTCAGGGTAGAGTGGGAATATGTATATTGCGATGGGCAATTGGATTTCGATATGATACAGGGCGGTGAAAAGAGGAAAAACATACTCCGCATAGAAATTGAGGATGCGGATGTGGTAGCTCCTTTTGATTCAGAACGTCTGGCGGGGTACCGTCATTTGATAGTCAGGGATTATTCCTCCCTGCGACCGGAGGCCAAAGCCTATGGCGTTGTCACACGGCTGGAAGGCAAGGAAGAAAAGATATTGATAAAATTTGAGCCTACGGAACGTATGGTAGAAATGATGCACACCAAGTGCCCGAATATTGTAGAAAAACCTATGGAAATAAAGCAGGAATAAATGTAAAACCGGCAGGATGTCCCGGACAGGGTATTCTGCCGGTTTTAGAATATGGAAAAAATTTGAGTTTTCACATTGTTTAATTTTATATGTAAAAAGCACTCAGCACAGAATGTGCTGAGTGAATATGCATCAGAATCGCATCTGGAAAACTGGTTTTCCGAGGGCGATTCTGATGCATATTGACCTTGCCGCCTATGGCGGCAAGTCCTTTTTACACAAAAATACAGTTTTTAATAAAATGCACCAACTGGTAAAAATACCTGTTGACAACCACAGAATTATTTGATAGACTAGTCAGAAATATCATGATGCTGGGTGCTTTTACACCCATAGCATAATTATAAAAAATACATAGAAGAGAGGACGAGATTGATGGGAACAATTATTGGTGAAGGCATTACATTTGACGACGTATTATTAGTACCTGCGTATTCTGAGGTTATACCAAACGAAGTGTGTCTCAAGACCCACCTGACAAAGAATATTGAATTAAATATTCCGATGATGAGTGCGGGCATGGATACGGTTACAGAAAATCGTATGGCAATTGCCATGGCGAGACAGGGCGGTATTGGAATTATTCACAAGAATATGTCCATCCAGGCCCAGGCAGATGAAGTGGACAAGGTAAAGCGTTCTGAGAATGGTGTCATTACAGACCCGTTCTATCTCTCTCCTGAACATACTCTGGCGGATGCCAACGATTTGATGGCAAAGTTCCGCATTTCTGGTGTGCCGATTACGGAAGGCAAAAAACTGGTGGGAATCATTACCAACCGTGATCTCAAATTTGAAACTGATTTTACTAAAAAAATTAAAGAGTGCATGACCTCCGAGGGATTGATTACCGCACCGGAGGGCATTACCTTAGATGAGGCGAAAAAAATTCTGGCAAGTGCAAGAAAAGAGAAACTGCCAATTGTGGATAAGGACGGCAATTTAAGCGGTTTGATTACCATTAAGGATATTGAAAAGCAGATAAAGTATCCAAACTCCGCAAAAGATAAGCAGGGCCGTCTGCTTTGCGGTGCCGGTGTGGGTGTCACCGCCAATATCATGGAGCGGGTGGAGGCCCTGGTAAAATCCAAGGTGGATGTTATTGTCATTGATACGGCCCACGGACATTCAGCCAATGTATTGAAGGTAGTGAAGATGGTTCGGGACGCATATCCGAAGCTTGGTATTATTGCCGGTAATGTGGCCACAGGAGAGGGTACGAAGGCTCTGATTGAGGCTGGTGTAGATGCGGTGAAGGTTGGTATCGGGCCAGGCTCTATCTGTACCACACGAGTGGTGGCCGGTATCGGCGTGCCCCAGGTAACAGCCATTATGAATGCCTATGAGGCAGCGAAGCCATATGGTATTCCGGTGATTGCCGATGGCGGTATCAAATATTCCGGTGATATGACAAAGGCCATTGCCGCCGGTGCCAATGTCTGCATGATGGGAAGCATCTTTGCAGGCTGTGATGAAAGCCCGGGAAGTTTTGAATTGTTCCAGGGAAGAAAATATAAGGTTTACCGTGGCATGGGTTCCATTGCTGCCATGGAAAACGGCAGCAAAGACCGTTATTTCCAGGCTGACGCCAAGAAACTGGTGCCAGAGGGAGTAGAGGGACGTGTGGCCTACAAGGGAACCTTAGAAGATACGGTGTTCCAGTTGATTGGTGGTATCCGTGCGGGAATGGGATACTGTGGAGCAGCCACGATTGAGGAACTGAAGGAAAACGGCCGGTTTGTAAAGATTTCTGCCGCTTCCCTCAAGGAAAGCCATCCTCATGATATCCATATTACCAAAGAGGCGCCGAACTACAGTGTCGAGTAAAAAGCGGAAATACAGATTTCTGCCCCAAAAGAAACTTCCTCGCTGTGCCCTGGTTATCAGTGGCACAGCGGTTTTTATCCTGCTTCTCTGTGTGGTAATTTCCTTCTTCTGGCAGGGAGGGCAGGAGGAAAAAAGCGATAAAATACTCCCGCAAATCAACATACAGACCAAGCTGCTGAAAAAGAATAAATACTCCCGGCCGGGGCTCCCTCTGAAAAAAGTGAGAGGGATTGTGGTGCATTATACTGCCAATCCCGGTACCGATGCCATGGACAATCGGAATTATTTCAACAATCTGCCAAAGACCAATAAGGGAAAGGAACAAAAGACCTATGCCAGCAGTCATTTCATTATAGGTTTAGAGGGGCAGATTGTCCAGTGCATTCCCCTGGAGGAAATGTCTTATGCGTCCAATGACCGCAACTCGGATACCATTTCCATTGAGTGCTGCCATCCGGATGCAACGGGGAAATTCAACACAGTGACCTATCAGGCCCTGTTAGAACTGACTACATACCTTTGCATTAAATATGATCTGGATGAGGGGGACCTTCTCCGCCATTACGACGTGACGGGGAAACTCTGCCCTCTTTACTTTGTGGAACACGAGTCGGAGTGGGAAAAGTTTTTGGTGCAGCTCAAGAAGCGGCTGGTGGGGTAAACAGGCTTAGCAAGCAAGAGAAAGAATCCAATCGATTCGAGCCGGCAACGCTTTCGCGGCAAACAGTTTTAGCAAGCAAGAGAAAGAATCCAATCGATTCGAACCGGCAACGCTTCGCGTTAAGGTTCT
>JAFLTB010000030.1 GCA_022510605.1 Lachnospiraceae bacterium | reverse complement strand
AGAACCTTAACGCGAAGCGTTGCCGGTTCGAATCGATTGGATTCTTTCTCTTGCTAGTTAAGTCTGCTTTATGGCTACTTTTCAAATTCCCATATCAAAGCCATACGCCCGGATGGCTTTTCTTCATCTGCCAGCTCCGTCATTTCCTCATAGCTTCCTTCCTCACGTTCGTCAAACCGAAACACATAAAATCCCTCTAACTCCTTCAATTTTACCGCATCCTGAAAGATACTGTCTAAAAACAGGGTGTTCTTGGTATAATTCCCCTGGTTTTCTGTCGGAACATCCGTATGGCTATTATCGGGAGCTACAATGCACCCCTCAACAACGTGATCACCCTCTAAAAACTCTTTGATGTATATTTTATATTTCCCCTTCCTGGAAAAGTTACTTTCCACCGCCGTCTTTATCTTTTCGAGTTCCAACTTTCGATAGGGGGTATTCCCTGGCTGATAGACAAAAGCCTCTGCCTTTTCCTTTTCCAGAGACACCGTCCCGGTTCCTAAGTAAGTATAATGCTTCTTCCCCTTAGGCGTCCTTACATCATCCTCCGGCTCTATGTATTCCGCATCCTCCCCCCTGAAATAACTTAAAAATCCATTGGGCCCATATATCATGGTGACAAACCAGAAGTCTTTTTCCTTGGTTTCTACCGGACACATGATACGATAAAAGCGGGAATCCTGTGCATAGTCACTGCCGCCTTCCTGATAGTACACACTGACATCCAGGGGCCGGTCAAATATTTCCGCCGCCTCCAGAACCATACCCTCATCTAAATAATCGCCCTTCCCCTTCATCCAGTACGACCAGTAGGCCTGAAACTCAAATTCCTCTAAAATCTGTTCCAGCTGCGGAAGGGCCAGACCATACTTTTCCTGAACGGCGGCGGGACTGGTTACATCGGAAACATGGATTGGCTCTACTCCCAATTCTGCCTCATAAGCGATGCCGCTTGCGACACTGCCGCTGGCTGTTTCCGCTGGTTCCTGTCCTGCATTTCCTGCGGTATTCTGTAAGGCACAGCCGGCACATAAGACAGCGGACAGCGCCAAAAGAAGCACAACTCTCTGAATCCTAATTCCTGTCATCCCTTTACCATCCTCCATATTTTGTCATTTTGGTCGTAGCATATGTTACTCTTTTTCCTGTTTTCAGCACAATATAGTTCTTTTCCAGGCGGTCAGGCATCAGCCTCCAGCCTACATACTTTTCTTTTCTACAATCGTAGACTGCATAAAACAGCTTCCCATTGATTACAGGAAGATACGTGGACGCTCCGGTAGACTGAGGTGCATAATACATATTCTTTTTCTTTTCATACCGGGCGTCCAGTACCTTTTGCTTTTTGGTTTTTGGGTCATACCGGCAAATGGCACTGCTGCCTGCCTGGTAAATATATCTGCCATCGGTTCCATTAAAAGAACACGGATAGGTATTATGTTTGACGGCACCGGTCGTTTTATCTAATGTAAATACATGGGTTTTAGCCCATTTGCCCTCTGCCGAATAATCGTCCGTATAAATCCGGCCGTCCCGCATCTCCCAGGCCTCCCAGTGGGATTCATACTTCTTATACACCTTCACGTCACCATTTTTCAGAGAGACCCGGAACAGATATCCTATTCTCCAGCCAATGGTACCCGGCTGGGCATATATGTAGCCATACAGGTAATCCCCATATACGCCCATGAAATTATACCAGTCAGGAGCCAGACCGGACTTTTTGGCAATTTTCTTCATTACACCGGAAAGCGTCTGAAGTTCCTCCGGCGATGTGCCATAAATAATATCCTTACCTTTTTCAAAAATCATATATTCCCCTAATTTGCCGGCACGCCCTATGTCTTCCTTGTCGGAAAGACTGCGAAAACTTTTTTGCTCCCCCGACAGGGTACGCTGATATACTCCTTTTCCATCAAAAATCTGGATTTCACTGTTTTTGTTGGCAAAGCCCAGAATATCTATGTCACTGCTATGCTGGTATACACTTTCCTCGCCGCCGGCACGCAGGCCTTTGCGGTACAGCTCCTTGTCTCTGGTATAGTACAGGGAATTTCCGGCAATCCATACGGATTCGTATTTACCACTTACAATTTTCTTTTTCTTTTTTGTTTTTAAGTCAAAGGAAAAGATTCCCTTCTGCTTTCCCTTGCCGTATTGAGAAAAGTAAATCCGGCCGCCAGTCTCTACTATTTCCCCACCGTTATTATACACCTTTGCCGCCTGGGCTGTATCGGCTGTATGGCTTACTCCTGCCAGTAACAGAAAAAGGAACATACCAGCCAGTATTTTTATTTTTTTCTTTGTATTCTGTTGCATCCTTTCTTCACTCCTCCTTGTCTATTCCATGCGGGCCTCGGCCCCTATCCAGCCTAAATACTTCCTTTCGGGAGCATCCTTATCCAGTTCCCGCCACTGCTGCTTTTCTCTGGAAAAATCATAGCAGGCATAGTACCAGAAATCCTTTTGATTATTTTCCAGCAAACATATGCCATCTATCATGGTCAGAACCGAATATTTTTCACCATTCCTGTTCTTATCCTTCAGGCAATTGCTTAACCCTCTTTCATATTGTATCGTGCCCTTCTCCAAATCACAGGAAAATACTTCTCTGCCCACCACATTATATAACCGTCCTCCATCTTCATACAAATCACCGATGGCATCCACATCGCTGACCCTGCTGTCCGCCGGGAGCAGCCCCGCCTCCACAAAGGCCTTATGCCATTTTTCCTGGGAAAGGTAAATTTGCCTCTTCCCGGTTTCACAGTCATAAACCCACAGATTTTCTTCGCTGTCCTTTTTATCCTCCCACCGCCAGTAATACACGGTATTTTTTTTGTCGCAGGTTATCACCGACGCCGCTCCATAGACCTTTTTATCCACCGGCAGGACTTTATCGGTCCCCAGCTTGTATTGATAAAGTCCCTTGCTTTTTGTACTGATAAAAATTCGTCCGTCACACATGGCGTCCGCTATGCTGATGGCATTGTTAGCCACCCCCATTTTATCCCGGGGCTCTCCCTTCAGTGAAATAAATTTCTTATTCCTGCGGTCATATACCCGTATATCATAATAACTTTGATACACAATATAATTTTCATCTGCATAAAAGATTCCATCGCCTGGAAGGGCCTCATTGGCGCCATCAATCATATCCTCTTCTTCCACCAGCACCTTTTCTGCCTTTTCCAGCATCGGTTCATCCCCATTTTCTGTTTTTTCGATGGGAATGCTCCACAGCGGCACCGGCTCGTCCCAATTACCGGTTACTGTATAAAAAATTTCACGGTCTGTCACATACCTTAATTCCACATAGCCATCTTCCTTTAGAACAATGGTACGAACATGCTTTCCGTCCCGTGTTTTCTGTTCAATTCCCTGTAATCCGTTATCTACATAGTAGTTCGTACTGTTACAATAGGGCTCCCGGCTCTCCTCCCTCTCCACTGCTTCACCCGAGACATTTTGCTCCTTCACGGCGCTCCCGCTGACACCTGCATCCGTAGCCGCACCCATAGACACAGCCGTTCCACTGGTGCTGTTCCCCGCCGTGTTTGCCAGGTCACAGCCGGACGGACCAGCTATCATGCTGATTCCCAGAGCAACCGCTAATATCGCTTTTCTCATTTTCAAGCCTCCTCTGATTCCATTGGTTTGGCACTTTCACTATTGAGACATATCCAAATCATACTCATAATACCACAAGGCTTCTTCAGAGGTCCCCTTTTTCACCTTTTTTAATTTACCACTGCTAAAATTATAAGAATAATCTATAATTGCCTCATTCGCCTTTCTTCCAGAATCAGTATCAAATTGAAGTAAACAGCGGTCTTTAACATATTTCACAACATAATAATTTGAATTATGGGCATTTATAAGTTGTGCCAGTTTCTTCTCGTACTTCAATGTACCCTGTCCCTCTAATGGATAACTGGCAATAAAAGCACCTGACTCAATATACAACCGATTATTTACCACATAAAGAAAACCTGCCCTTTTATATTCTTCCCCTGGCAATACTTCCCTACACAGATTCTCCAATTGCTCCCCCTGCAAAAGAGTATGTTTCTCAGCGGTTCTACAGTTGTAGACATATATAGAATTGTCTATCTCATTTGAGGGTTTCCGGGCAAGTCCTGTATAATATACGTTCTCTCCCTCTACCGTCCACCATATATAAGAAACCTCTGTATTATAGTCCTCTTCAATCCTGGTCACTTCCCCACTCCCTATTGTATGTACATAAAGGCCTTCTGATATACTACTCCCTTTCGTGTCGAAAGAATACATAGAGGAAGTATCCCATTCGGTTATTCTGGACAACAAAACTTTTTTCTGCTTCACCAGTTGATCTTCACTCCAGCTTATCCATTCATATTCATTTCCCTCGGCATCAATCTTTACTTTCTTGTTCTGCTGGCGGTCAAATTCCATATATACACTGGTGGTATCACTGCCTGTCAATACTTTATAGACAATATAACGGGAGTCGGCATAAATTACATCATCCGGGCATATATAGGCCTCTTCCTCCTCCAGCACCAGCTTTGCCTTATCCAGCTCTGGACTATGGTTCTTTCCACTCAAGGGAATGCTCCACAGTTCATCCGGTTCACATACATCATAGTTTGAAAAAATAAGTTCCTCATTATTGACATAGCACAGTTCTACCTCTTCTCCTTGAAGGAAACTGGCTGGACCTCCACCGGAACGGCCAGAGGCAGAATATTTTTGCAACACTTTCCCAGTCAATGTCTTTTGTATGATGGCGCTTTTAAATAACGTTTTTTCATACAGATGCCAATCATTGCAGTAACGATATGCGCTGGCAGCATTGACTTTTACCTTGCTTTCCTGTTTGTTTTTCTTGGCTGCGGAATCACGGATGACTGTATCTGTGTCCGTTTCTTCCCTGACAGCACTGTCACTGACAACTCCGCTGCCACTGACTACTCCACTGCCACTGACAACTGCACCCGTAGCCGTTTCACTGGCACTGTCCCCTGCCGTGTTTGTCAGGCCACAGCCGGACAAACCGGCTATCATGCTGATTCCCAGCGCAACCGCTAATATCGCTTTTTTCATTTTCCTCCTCCTTTTCCTTTTCACAATGCTAATGCAAAGAAACAAAAAAGTAACATATTACCTATTTCATGAACGCAAGGGCCAATTCCGGGTCATCCGGATTCAGTTTGACAACCTCGCCTGTATCTGTGCGATACATATAAAACTGGACGTTATCCCCATTCTGCCATCCATTTTCCGCTTCCCAGGTTTCAACTCCCCAGATTTCGTCCTCCCAGTCATCCTCATCTTCCTCATCTTCCTCATCTTCTTCATTTTCTTCATACGTGTAAGCATATATGCGGTCTTTCAAAATATTCTGAATATTGGCCGAAGCGTCTTCTCCCGCCTGCTTCTCCAGATTCCTCAGAAATTGATTCCTTTCCTTTTCCATCCTCAATCCTCCCTCACCCGACAATGGACAACTCCATATATAATACTGTCCATAATCCACTTCCCCCAGGGTCTGTATCAGAAAATAAAGCCGCTCCCCCACCATATATAAGTCTGTTATGATACAGGCGGAGTCAAAGTTTTCTTTTAGTTTTTTCTTCCATTTCTTTCTGGAAACAATTTCACGTCTCTCTCCCGTCCCGGTATCATAGACATATATGGCAGGCGCTCCATAATATCCATCACTATCGCAGACGGCAATAACGTCCCCCTGGGAGGCAACGTAAACACTTTCCCTCTGGCCCTTTACCCTGCTATACTCTTCCAGCTTCGTAACCCTTCCACTCCCTATGGTATGGAGATAAATTCCCTCCTGATAAACAACCGGGTCATCTGTGTCTTTGGATAACAATACCGTATCTTCCCAGGCATCCTTCTGATAGGTAAAGGGACCATAGGGCGGGCCGTATGTGGTATCTGATGATGTATTATCCACCGGTATTTTCTTCCCTTTTTCCCTGTCGTATTCTACCAGTTTATTCATAAATACCGTGAAAAAGGCAATATAATGGGAATCCGCATAAAGGCCGCCGGATACATCAATTGTCTCCTCCGACAGCACCTCTCCCGCCTCTGCCATCTGCGGGCGGTGGCTGTCCTTATCCAAAGGAGCGCACCAGAGTTTGTCCTCCTTTTTTCCCTTTTCCACATAGAAAATCTCCTCATTGGTAACGCCAAACAGCCTTATAAAGCTGTCCTTTCCCGTCTCTGGCTTTTCATAGGTGAATGTTTCTATCTGCTCTCCGGTAAAATCCCGCTGCACAAAACCATCCGCTGTCTCGCTATACAGATGATAGTCGTTGCAAAAGCGGTACTTGTCATTTATTTCCCCGCTGGCAGTATCTGTAACACCTGCCCCGGTGGCATTTTCTGTGGCACTGCCCTCTTTACTTCCTGAGGTATTCTGAGTATTACAGCCCGCCAGACCGATAACCAGACTGACAGCCAGGGCTGCGGCTATTACACGGCTTTTCTTTTTCATTTTCTTCTCCTCTCTCTACAAAAATTTCATGTCAGATTGAATTATAAAAGGTAACATAGAATTCCGGGTTTTCTTTTTCCAGTTTGACAGCCTCTCCTGTATCAAAGCGGTACGAGTAAATATCATAATAACCCCATGGCCATTCTGCCCATTCATTTATCTCGTCCGCTTCCTTTTGTTCCTCTGTCAGTGCCTTTTCCTCTTCATATACATATTTATCCTCGTCTTCATAGTAGATAAAGCACCGGTCCTCAAGGAACGTCCATAGATAAGCCACCGTATCCCCTTCTTTCTCTACCACCTCCAAAAACTGGTTCAGTCCCTGCTCATAGGTGACCTCCCCCTCTCCGGTCAGGGGACAACTGAGTACCCGGTTGCAGGTGGTGTCTCCATCGTTTCCATACATCGTAATATATAATCGGCTTCCTGCCATTTCCAATTTTGACACGAAGAAGGAAAAACCTGGCATCCGCTCCTGTAATTCTGCTGCCACCTGCTTTTCCGCTACCAGTACCCGCTTTTCCTTTGTCCGGACATCACAGATATATATCGTAGAATCATCTGCCACTCCCGGCTCCGGCCCATTATAATTTCTTCCGGAAAAAACAAGCAAATCTCCCTGGGAAGCGAATGCCCCGCCGGCCCTCTTCCAATATTTTGTCTTGTCTATCTTCGTAACTGTTCCACTCCCTATGTCGTGAAGGTAAAGCCCTTCCCTATGGCCCTTATTCTCTGTTTTATCCCGGGACAGCAGTATCGTACTCCCCCAGGCTCCCTGCGGCGCAGTATCAGCACTATAAGGACTGCACCATCCATTGGACGGATTCTTTTCATCTACGGTTTTCATTTTCTTTTGTTCTCTGTCATATTCCACAAATTTACCACTTCTGGTAAAGTAGGCGATATAACGTGAATCCGCATAGAGACCTAAAAAATGCTCCGGCAGGTCATCGCCTGATAACACTTTCTCTGCTCTGTCCACCTGGGGACGGTGGCTTTCCTCCTCCAGAGGAATACACCGCAGTTCAAATTTCTCCTCTTCTACCGCTATATTGTAGAAAATTTCTTCATTGGTGACGGCAAGAAGTTCTATGTACTTGTCCTTTTCTTTCTCATTCCCGCTATAAGAAAATTCCTCCATCTTCTCCCCTGTAAACTTCCGCTGTTCCAATGTTCCCTTTTCCGTATGGGTGTATAAATGATAGTCGTTACAGAAACGATACCTATCATTCATACTGACTTCCGTCGTCCTGCTCACAGCCGAATCAGAATCGTCGATTCCTGCCCCGCTGGCCGTATCTGCCACTCCTGCCCCTGTGGCATTTTCCCCTGTATTTCCTGCGGTATTCTGAGGATTACAGCCCGCCAGTCCTGTCAACAGACTGGCGCAAATTAAGAACGCTAATACGCCGTTTCGCTTTTTCATCCTCTCTCCTCCTCATAAAATTCCCGGCAGAAATCCTATTGATAAAGATAAGGAAACAGTAATTCCGATGTTCTTGCATTATAGTAACTGAGATAAAAGTCAGAATCTGCCTCCTCCCGTTTTTTACCCTTTCCTGTCTCAAAATCCCATATATAATATTTCTCTGTGTCCCCCACATTCGATACCAGATAAAGCAGACAGCGATTTTCCAATATGTCATAGACATAAGCGCCTAATTCATCCGCTTCCTTTTGTTTTTCCAGCTTCATCAGAAACTGATTTAACTCTTTTTCATAACGCAGTTCCCCTTCTCCTTCCAGCGGACAGCTTACTACCTGGCCTATCCCAAACATATCTTCTCCCATATCCACATCCAGCTCCATGTATAAACGATTTCCCATTATATAAAGATTGCGTATAAACTCAAGTTCTGCAGAGCCTTCTCTCTCTATCAGCTGTTTTATCTCTTTGCAGGAAGCAAGCTTCCTCTTTTTCCCGGTTTTGCAATCGTAAATACAAATCCGGTGATTTTCCAGTTCGTCTCTTCTGTCATCTCCTCTGGCAAAATCCCCTGCCGAAAGATATGCAATCTTATCGCCCTGGGGAGCCATTGCCGGATATGGGTCAATATAATCATCGTCCCAGAAATCCTCTATTTTCTCTACTTTTCCACTCCCTATTGTGTGGACATACAATCCCTCTGGCCCTTTATTCTTCGATACATTATTCCGGCTTAGCAGTATCGTCCTGCTCCATGGACCAGACAATTCACTATCGTCAAATTTTTCATCCCAGTCATCAGGGGTAGAGTACCACTCCCTTTCATTTTCCTCCTCCGTCGTTTTTTTGTCAACCGCAATTTCTTTTTTCTTCACCCTGTCATACTCCGTAAAGGCATAATTTAAATCACAATAGGCAATATAAGAAGAATCCGCATAGAGATAGTCAAGGGACATTCCTTTTTCTGCTTCCAGTACCTTTTCCGCATTCTTCATCAAAGGGCGATGGCTGTCCTTCTCCAGCGGAACACTCCATAGTTCATCTGGATTACCATCCTCATCCTGGTTTCGGATAATATAAAAAATTTCCTGATTATCTACATACATCAACACCCTTTCCCAGTAGGAATCAGCGCCGGATATCCCACAGGCAAATTCTTCTATTTTCTCACCTGCCAGAGTCCTCTGCTCCAGATTTCCTTTTCCATTCTGGGTGTATAAATGATAGTCATTACAGTAACGGTATTGATTCGTGCCAGTGCCAGCTGCCTTACCCTCTCCCACACCAGAACCCGTAACGGAGTCCGAACCATCCATGCCCGCTCCGCTGGCCGATGTATTTCCGGCATTATTTTTCAGTCCGCAGCCTGCCAGTCCTGTTATTATACTGATACAAAGTAATATGGATAATATATAATTTCTCTTTTTCATGAATTTCCCTCCCAGTATGAATATTTCATGCTCTTTTCTGCCATCGCCGCTACCACCACCATACGCCATCCTTCTCTTCCTCCGGGTCTAACTCATTGTTGTAATACCAAATCCATCTTTCCGGGTCACTTTTTTTCACCTTTTTATATTCTCCGGTGTCCAGATGATAGCAATATCCGTAATTCGTCATATCGATAGGGTCCATAGGAAAAAAGGCCATTGTATCCACTACTTCCTCCGCCTCAGGGAAACCATTGCCCGTATTCAGCATAAACTCCTGCAATTTCTTTTCATAAGTCAGGTCCCCGGCATCTGTTAAAGAGCAGCTGAACGCAGCCCAGGAAAAATCCCTTTCATCAATACTCCCATCCCCGTTTGAATCCCATCCATCCACAGAGGCATCTATATATAACCGCCCCCCTGCGGCAATAAGGCCATAAATCCCATCAAACCCGCTAAATCCTTCTTTCTCACAATTCTGCCTTAGCTGCTTCCAGGTGAGAAATTTCTCCCGTTTCCCTGTGCGGGTATCCAGTCTGTAGAGATCTGCTTTTTCATAGCACCCCATATAGTAATACATATACTCCCCTGCATACACAGAGTAAAAGCTGCGCATATCATCCCAACACCCGATACGGTCCATTCTCTCAACCTCGCCGCTTCCCACCACATGCCGGTATGTACAGCCTTTGACCTCCTCTACTTTTCCATCCGGATATTCATTCAAATCGCTATAAAGCCAGACGGTGTCCGACATAATCCTTTCATTTGCCAGACCATAATACCCTTCCTTGTTATGGAGGTCATCAATGTCAATTCTCTTGCCGGACTGTCTGTCGTATTCCACATATCTCCCATCATGGTGTCCATATCTCTCATCATCTGAGCCTGTAAGAACAAAAGCGATATACCGGGAATCCGCATACATCCCATAGTCATCCTCCCACCACAGCGAGTTTTCCTGCAGCACTTTTTCCGCCTTATCTACCCGAGGCTGATGACTCCCCTTCTCCAGAGGAATACTCCACAGCTCCCACTCCGTTTTTTCTGTAAAGACCTCGTAAAAAATCTCCCGATTGTTGACCAGGCATACACGAGTATAGCCCTCTTCATCTGTCCTTGGATAAGCAAAATCGGCCAGTTTCTCTCCCTCTAAGTTCCTTTGCTCAAAGCCGTTTTCCGCATTTGTATACAAATGCCAGTCGTTACAAAACTGGTACTGGCTGTCAAAATCTGGCTGCTGCGCCTCCGCCTCTGTAGCAGAGCCCGTGACTGAATCCGAATCGTCAATGCCCGCTCCGCTGGCCGAAGCATTTCCGGCATTATTTTGTATACCGCAGCCCGCCAGCCCTGCTATCATGCTGACGCAGAGTAATATGGATAATAGATACTTGCTCCTGTTCATTATCTCACCGTCTTCCTTTCATCTATTTACAAGTCATTCCAATGCTCAAAGTGTAAAATAATCACCATAGCTCCAAAAAAACCGTTCCGGGTCGGTACTTTCCAGTTTCTTATATTCTCCTGTGTCAAGCCGCCAGGAATATAATTCCGTCCCCTCTTCGCCTTCTTCCCAAATCAGACATCGATTTCCAATCATATCATAGATATCGGCGTCCTCACATTGTCCCAGAAACTGTGACAGTTCCTTTTCCGCCCGCAGTTTCTTCCTGCCCTCCAGCGGACAACTCATCACCAGTACATCCTCTTCCCCCCAAATACCGGCAGTGATATACAACCGGCCTCCGGCAGTAAAAAGAGCTTCTATTTCTCCCGCCTCGGCATTCGTTTCCTTTTCAAAAAAGTCCTGCCACTTTTCCTTTTTCAAAAATGTGCTCTTTTTCTTCGTTCCGCTATCATAGACATATATACTGTCATCCATTACTGCATCGCCTCTGTTCCGTACCACTGACTTTACAACACCTGTATAAAATAATCTGTCCCCCCAGACAGACACCAGGCATCGTTCCGCATTTATCACCCTGTTTTTTTCTATTTTCTGAACCCTTCCACTTCCCACTGTATGCGCATAAGTTCCCGTAACGGGATAGTCTGTCAGCAAAACAGTATTTCCCGATACCCCTGCTGCCAACTGCCAGTTGCCGGTTTTCTCATCCGCACTTCCTACTCCTATTCGCTTTTTGGCCCCTCTATCATATTCTACATAAGTAGACTGCCTTCTGGTATAGGCAATATACTGGGAATCTGCATATACAAATTCTTCTATTGTCCCCTTTTCTTCCAGTATCTTTTCTGCCCTGTCCATCTGAGGCCGGTGGCCTTCCTCCTCCAATGGAATACTCCAAAGTTCATCCTTTTCTGCCAGGGATTTATCCCCATTCACAACATAAAACAATTCCTCATCCGTAACATACGCCGGCCAGAGGTTACTGTTCCAAGCCGGGTGCTCCTCCTCTACCCAGGTTCCTTCCACCGTCGCACCCGGCACAGTTGTTTCCCCTATGGCACTGCTGCTGGCCTGCCTCTCCGCTCCGTCATCATACTCTGCTCCAGCCCTTCGGTTTTGCCCGCTTCCACAGGCAGTCAACGCCATAGAAGCCATCAGCATACAGCAAAGCAGCTTTGGGAGGCTCTTTTTAGCACATCGGCCCTTATCCTTCTCTATCAACCCTGTTCCTCCTCTAACAATTTTCGCACATAGATGTTTTTTAATTTACTTTGTAAACCTTATTATAGCGTGACAAGTTTAATTTGTCAACCTGGTATGTGCTTGAGTTTTCATGTTTTATATTCCTATGTACAAAAAGCACTCATCTAAAGAAGTGATGAGTGAATATACAAACAAAAAAGCGCAGGACACCGCCTGCGCTTACTGACCGCATATATTCGATTGTATCTGCTTTAACTGTTCTTTTAGTCTTTGGATTTCTGCTTCTTTTTCTCGAAGCGCTCTCTCACTTTCTTTAAGTATCTCCTGCTTTTCCTGCTGCAAACGTTTTATGGTTGATTCATTGGTAAGATTCAGGCTTGCTACAATATCTTCATTTGCCAACATTTCCGACAGCATCGCCATCAACTCCTTTCGATTTGCCAACATCATTATAGCACAATCATACACGGGTTGAAAAGATTTTTCTCTTGCCAGAAACTCTTTCATGCCCTCTACATCACGAAGGCTTAGAAAAGTCAGCCAGTTTTCCAACTCTCCGACGATACAGGGCCTTTGTCTGCAAAAATTATCCAGACAGATATAATCGTAATACTGTAATAATTCCAGTTCCAGCCCGGTATCACTTCTCTGACGGAAATGATGTATGTACGCTCCAGATTTTCGAAATTCTGCAGGACTTTGCTCCATGATAATAATAGTATAAACTGGCTGTACTGTATTGTAGTCCACTTCGGACTTTTTGCTGGTCTCTCCTGACGTATACTGCCTTGTCAGCATATTTGCCGAATAAACAGCGGCACGTTTCGGCGGAAAAGCAATCCCCTGTCTCTGAATTTCCACATTTCCAATGGCTCCATTTTCAAATTCTGCCAGAATATCCAAAACAATTCCTTTGCTGTACTGACTGTGCCGCATCCCCTCTTTATCCAAAGAGTGAATCACCTTTATTTTCTTTCCCAAAATACTACTAATAAAACGGGATAACCGCTCCGCATTAATATCCGGATTAAAAATCCCCTTAAACATTGTATCACTTAAAAAATTGGGTACCCGTTTTCCCGTATCAATCTCCCGTAGTTCCTGACGTCTCTTTTCACCTAATTGATTCCAAAGCTGCCTCATATCGGCATCCTGTTCAATTTTTTCTATCAATCCCAGTTTTGCCACAGTTCCTCCCACTTTATCTACGCTGTTGCCCATTGCTGATTTTTCAAAACTGCAAAGTATCTCCCTACTTACCTTTGATTATACCGGGAAGGCGGGAAAAAATCCACTATCATTCAGACGAAATTCCCACCATTTAGACGAAAAAACCAGAGGAAATATCCCGGTTCTCCTGGAATACTCCCTCTGGGAAGTAGTAGCGCAAAACGTTCTTAAATTACTGCATTTTTTAGTACTTCAGCCGCCGCAGCGTTCCCTTTTCAAAAGTAAACTCCGGTGTCTCCAATGGATAAACTATCTCCTCCTCATAATACCACGGATCATCCTCATGCATCGGATTTTTCAGGAGATGGAATTCCTGGGCCGGCATATAGCCCTGTCCCAGCAGGAAGGCCTTTTTTCCTTCTTCGTTTTCACACATATCCACCACCATCACCACATGGCCGGGACTTCCGGCCTTCAGAAAGATATCTCCTGTCTGGATTTTCGCCAGTTTTATTTTTTTCGATTCTTCCTGCATGGAAATGGTGCTGGCATAGGCAAAGACCATGCGCATATATTTTTGAAAATTTTCATACGTATCGTCGTAGGTTTCGCTGGCTATCCAGGAAGACCTGCTGTTTCCTGTCTGAATACGGTAACCCTCCCGCCATCTCATATAATCCGCCTGAAATCCATCTACAAAGCGGAAGGAGATTCTTTCATATTGCTCGGTTTTCCAGAAATACTCCCCATACACCCGCATCACGGAATCAGCGCACTGCTGTAAATCTTCCTTTTCCAGCGGAAGTTTGAATACCGCCACATGAGCGTCTTGGTTATCCTTTTTTTCACCATTATAAAGAAGTACCGGCTTGCCGTCTTTTTTCAAAGGATAATCCCGCAAGAAGGCATCCAGGCTGTCTTCCGTGACCTCAGTGCGTGTAAACCCTGCCGGCACGCGAATCCGTTCTGCCAGAGTAGAACCTTCGGCGTTAATAAGCACGGCAGAACCAGTAGCTGGCAGGGATGTTTCTTCTGCCACGCTAAGCGCCGCCCCTGAGCCGCTGGCCGTCATATTGTCACTCTGTCCGCTATCTGCTATTTCGCTTCCAAAACCGGAAAATGGATTCATTGCTAAAATGAAAAGCAAAAGCACTACAAGTCCCAGTACTCCTGACCACACAATCGCATCTTTTTCCGTTATCCTTCTTCTTGCCATGATTCCCCTCATTCCTGCGCCCCTTGATTGCGCATGTATTCTAATTTTCCTCTGTACGTTCTCCCATTACCTTTCCCAACAGCAGCAGCAAAACTACTGCTATTACAAGAAAGCACACAACGGCAACTGCCGCCCGGCTGATAAAGAGAAGAAAGGAGTTTTCCTCCTGCCAGGTATCATCGATAGCGTAAAAAACATACTGGGTATCCGCCCCATATTCCTGGCATATATCTGCCAGTTTGTTCTTTGCTTCCTGGGAAAAGCCAATCTTATGCCCCACCGGAAGTCTCGTTTCCTTTCCCTTTGCAATTTCCTTTGCCACACAGGCATTCATCTGCGCCAGTATATAATTTCCATCCTCCAGTTCAATGAGATAATACTGGGAATACTCTCCCCACAGTCCCGCCAGGAAGTCACTGGTAAGCACTTCTGACTTTCTGCGCCAGGAAGTACCGTTTCTCCGTTTGGTATAGACATCACTCCATTTTCCCAGACTGTAGACTCCTGTGGAGACAATGGATTTGGGCGACGCTGACGCCGTCTCCACAGAAGGCGTCATATTTTCAAATTCCTCCTTTGAGGTAATCTGTTTTACATCCTCTGACGCCGGACGGCCAATAAAGGTCTCACTGGGATTTTCTTCCAGTTCCTTCTCAGAAACCGTCTCCTCCTGTTCCCCCTCCCAGAGAAAGCCCTCCAGGCTAAAATGGGTAAAGACAAACAATCCCACAACAAGTCCGACAATAACAGCAATCCAGGCTTTCACTTTTTCCACTACGTTCTCTCCTTCAAACTTCCTTTGTCCTATTTCTTCACCCAGCGCCGGATACAGCCCATCAGCTGCTCCACATCTAACGGCTTGGCAATATGCTCGTTCATTCCCGCTTCCTTGCTGGCAATGACATCCTCCATAAATGCATTGGCTGTCATGGCAATAATCGGAATACTCTCCGCATCCTCCTGACCGCTGGCCCGGATTGCTCTGGTGGACTCATAGCCATTCATAACCGGCATCTGAATATCCATCAATATCAGGTCATAATAACCCGGCCCCATCTCTTTGTACTTTTCCAGTGCCTCTTTTCCATCTACCACACTTTCCACCGTAATACCAGTGTCACCAATGATTTCCTCCGCAATTTCCCGATTCAGATCATTGTCTTCCACTAAAAGAATCCGTTTCTGTAAAAACTCTTCAGGAACGGAAGTTTCTGGCTCCTCCGACTCTATTCCGGTATCCCCCTCTACAAATTTCTTAAACAGATAAAGCAAACGTGACTGGAACAGCGGTTTGGAGATAAATCCATCAATTCCTGCCTGGCGTGCTTTGGCTTCCACACTGCTCCAATCGTAGGCAGACAGAATAATAATCGGTATCTCTTTACCTATCTGACTGCGAATTTCCTGTGCTGTCTGAATACCATCCATATCCGGCATTTTCCAGTCCAGAATAATAGCAAAGTAATCCTCCCCCCGTTCATGAGCCTCTATAATACGAGGCAAAGCCTCTCTTCCGCTCTGCACCCATTCGCCCTTCATGCCCAAATCCTCCAAAAGAGCGCAGGTTGTCTCACAGGCATACAGGTCATCATCCACCACCAGCACGGGCAGATTGGCAAGGCTTTCTACGGAAAGTGTATCTGTGGACTGCTGTTTCAGGAATATGGTTACCGTGAACTGGGAGCCCTCTCCTTCTTTACTTTCTACCTGAATGCTTCCATTCATCATATGGACAATGTTCAGGGCTATGGTCATACCCAGGCCGGTACCTTCGATTTTACTGACTCGGGAATCCTCTGCCCGGCTGAAGGGCTCAAATATTTTTCTCTGAAATTCCTCGGACATACCGATTCCCGTGTCCCGGAAAATAAATTCATAACAGCCATATCCATATTCCTTCGAGGTTTTTTCCGAAATTGCCAGTTCCAGCCGGCCCCCCTCCGGCGTATATTTCACCGCATTGCCAAGAATATTCATAAATACCTGCTGGAGCCTTAGCACGTCGCCAACCACATCTTCATGCTTAACACCGGAAATGTGAAGTTCCAGCTGCTGTTTCTTGGCCTTGACAGTAGGTCGAATCATTGTGAGCAGATTCTGAATTAAATCTGACAGATTAAATTCTTCCTCCGCCAAATCAATTTTGCCGGATTCAATTTTACTCATATCCAGAACTTCATTGATAAGGGAAAGCAAATGTTTACTGGAAACGGTAATTTTATTCAGACAATCTGCCACCCTCTCTTTGTTTTCCATATTCTTACTGGCTATGGTGGTCATACCAATAATAGCGTTCATCGGGGTACGAATGTCATGGCTCATCCGGGACAGAAACTCACTTTTGGAAGCATTGGCATAAACAGCCGCCTCGCAGGCCTCCTGCAGGGCTTTCTTCTCCCGCTCCTCTTTTTCCTTACTCTCGGTGACATCCTGCACCACATATAAGACCTTCGACGGTTTTCCGTCGGCCTCTCCCGCCAGAATTACTGTAGCCCGCACCCATCCTTCCTCCGAAAATCCTTCCGCTTCCAGTTTAATCAAGCGATATTCAAGGGCCATAAAAGGATGCTCTTTAGACAGCTTTTCCTTGAAATTCGTCGCGTTCATAACGGAAAGATAGTCCTCCCGGTCTCCGGGATGTACAAAATTTTCCGCATAACTGCGAAAGGCCTTTTCTGCATTTATTTCTGCCCCCAACCTCTTACCCACTTCTTCTCTCTGGGTAATGGCACGGAACGTATCGGATTGCAAATCCATATAGTAAGTGGCAAAAAACAGGCTGCTCATGCTGTTAATAATCGCTTCCTGCTCTCTCTTTTCTGCCGCATTGGCCTCTTCCTCTTCCTTCTCCCTGCTGATGTCCCGCCCCAGTATATTGACAAGAATCGTATCGCCCTGACGAATAAAGAACACCTGCATTTCCATCCAGACAGGTTGGGAAGCCTTTGTCCGGTACACGTAGGTTTCCTCTGCATAATCCCTGACTTTTTCTGCCTTTTTGCGCAAATTCTCCAGAGATAAAATACGCAGAAAGCCCTCAATATCTTCTTCACAGAGAATTTCCTTTACCATCCATTGGATATATTCCTCATAAGAGCCAGTCTTTGCCTGTCCAAATTCGCCCGAAGAATCCAGATAACTGCGCTGACACTCTCCCGTCTCTAAATCCACACTGTTCAAAGTATCATAACGGGATTTGATAAGCACCGCCATTCTTCTGTCATCCTGAGAGTGCTGGATTTCCTGTCTGGTACGTTCATCCACATCCTGTATGGCAAGCACCACATGGCTGTTATCTCCCTGGGACTCATAAAAATGCGTTGTCAGCGACACATAGCGGTACTCCCCATCAATTCTCTTCAGGCAGAGAAGTTCTGCTTCCTTCTCCCCCCTTGCTGCACTGGCCCGCAAAGCGTCCAGCGAATACTTATTCCGCAATTTTTCATGATAATCTGCATGAAAAAGGGGAAGCATCCTTGTCAGCACGACATCCCAGTTCTGGATTCCTGCCCGAATCAGCTTCTCCACATCCGGAGACGTCCGTACCGCATTCATCATACCATTCTGTAAATCAATAATATAAATGCCAAAATTCAACTCTGCCAGTGCCTTGATTATCTCCTGATTCCGGACATTAATCTCCTCCAGCTCCAGCCCCTTACGATAAACATCATGCACATCCTTGACATAAAGCATGACATGCTGCTCTTCGTCCGTATAATTATAAGCAGGGAAAATCTCCATGATATGCCAGCGGAACCCTTCCCTCAGTTTTCTTCGGTAAGTACAAACTACCATTTCCTTCCCACTTTTTAACTCTTTGCGAAGGTGTTCCAACTGGATAAATTTACGAAACCGGTTCATATCTCTGCCGTAAATATTCCCACTCTTCAAAAAATTCTCTGTTAATTCATCGAGGTTATGGGTGTCCTTTGGGGGCTCCTCTCCCTCGAAATTATCCTTTATCACTTCATAACTGCCTGTTGTCAGATTCACCCGCAAAATTTTGCTATAGGTATATCCTGCTGTCTCTGCATGAGGCGTAACCGTAATCAAAAAAGCAGGAATGCTTTCCTTCCACAGAATCCTGCTGGCCTCCATATTCACCACACTGCCAAAAGGGGTATCATAATTGATGGTACGGCTCGCTTTTCTATCTCCTATCTGACGAAGGGGGCAATCCGAACAGGTATCCTTCCATACCTCGTGGCATACCATACCTGTTTCTATCTCCGGAGTCACTTCCTTGACCCGTTTATTAAAATACAAAAGCTGATGATTATCTTCCCGTACCACATACACCCATGTGTTTTGCATAGAATCCAATATCGACTCATAATCTCGAATTTCCACTGCTATCCTCTCCTTGGCATACTGCATTTTCTTTTTCCATTCTAGCATAAACCGGGAAGGAAGTCCATAAGGCGTTTGGAGAAATGGATGGGTTACCGTACGTGCAGGATTATTCTCTGCAGCCAGGCGGGGTGCTCGTTTCTTTTTTTATGTTGACAACGTCATACAGATACAATTTCCCGTTTCTGTCATGGCGAACCAACAGCTCTACATGAAATACATTATAACGTTCTACCTCTCCATTTGGATTAAAAACGGGCAAGGCAAATCTGGAATCGTAACGATACCATCCAAATTTTGCATTTATGCTGTGCTTTTTTTGCAAATTTTCCTTAAAACGCTTTTTCGTACCAATTTGAATCAATTCTGGCAAGCCTTGTGATGCGTTCGCTTTTGCGTTCGCTTTTGCCTTTGCCAATGCCCCTCTCAGTCGTGAAGTATCTTTTGATCCTGCAAATTCGTCTGGCAAGTCAGTTCCCAGATAAATCACATCCCCTGTTTCTATTACTTCAAAGAAGTCTCCTATGTACTGTTTTAGATAATCTTCTACATCATTCCAATTTATCTTCCGCTTTCCTCGAAAGTATATATCACGGATAACGACTATCTTTTTTCTATCAAAATCTTCAATAATATTCACATTTCTATCCATCTTGTACCTCTCACCCCTTGCAAATTTCAAATTTTATTAATTATTTTTTACATACTCACTCATGAGAATAGAAAGTTGCTTTGCCTGTGATATGCCATTCTTTTCGCAAGTCTTGGCAAATTCATCTACTAAGGACTTTTTTAGTTTGTAAGATTTTGACATTAGTCCAACTTTTTTCTGGTATTTATCCGTTGCTCTGGTCTGTGTATTCGGATTTCCTTTCGGCATAATTATTTCAACCTCCCTTCTTTTTGGAACGTATAACAATTACGTTCAACACGATTGATAACAGGGTGAATACCACTGGCACTGTCAACCAAGCCTCCGCTGTGTTAATCATTAGCAGACACAGGGAACCAAGTGCCGCCATCTGACTTAAAATGATAATTTTATTCATATTGCTATTCTCGCCATTGGAGTGTGTAATAGAAACAGGCGTTGGGGCTTTCGTCCCTCCTGTGCTTACTTGAAAAGTGCTACGATTGCTGCTGTAATTGATATAATGCCTTGAATGACGGTTATTAGTAATGCTACAATTTTCAGCCTTTTAAGTAAGCGTTTTTATTTTTTCTCCAACGACTCTAACCTCCTTTCTTTTTGTTTGACCATCATATGGAACTACACTACTCTCAAACCCTCATTTTATTCTCTCCGATATTGAAATAGTTTGACCACCATACAAAACTACACTACTCTCAAACTTAATACTCTTCTTTCCGCTGTGTTTGTGTTGTTTGACCACCATATAAAACTACACTACTCTCAAACCCCTTCCCTTTTATTGTGGTTTTCGCTTTGGTTTGACCACCATATAAAACTACACTACTCTCAAACACGGAGTTCTGTGCCGTTCTTTCTTGCCAGCGTTTGACCACCATATAAAACTACACTACTCTCAAACGGACAACCCAGACGTGATTAAGGGAACCATGTTTGACCACCATATAAAACTACACTACTCTCAAACAGGGCGTACTCTTCTACACAGTGGCACCCGGTTTGACCACCATATAAAACTACACTACTCTCAAACCGTTTTTGACTGTTACATAACAAGCGTTGAGTTTGACCACCATATAAAACTACACTACTCTCAAACGCCGGCGCTATCTTATCCGATAGCACCGCCACAGTTTGACCACCATATAAAACTACACTACTCTCAAACGGGCCAGTTCGGCGACAGGAAATTGTGGGGGGTTTGACCACCATATAAAACTACACTACTCTCAAACTAGGATAAATTATGCACGTATATTACTATAGTTTGACCACCATATAAAACTACACTACTCTCAAACTGTAGAGACATACCCGGTATCATATAAAGCGTTTGACCACCATATAAAACTACACTACTCTCAAACCAATGTCGGCAGGGGTAAGATTTTCTTCTAGTTTGACCACCATATAAAACTACACTACTCTCAAACAATCCGGGAACTAGTCCAGGCCATGGCACGTTTGACCACCATATAAAACTACACTACTCTCAAACCCGTTTTGTCCTGTTCCGAGTTTTGAATCAGTTTGACCACCATATAAAACTACACTACTCTCAAACGGAAAACATAAGATAGATGATAGCGGAAGGGTTTGACCACCATATAAAACTACACTACTCTCAAACCAGCCTACCCTTATACCATGTGTTCTGAAAAAGTTTGACCACCATATAAAACTACACTACTCTCAAACTAATAATTGTGTTGTTATTTTCAAAGATAAGTTTGACCACCATATAAAACTACACTACTCTCAAACTGAGATTGCGGGAACAATTGCGCAAGTGAAGTTTGACCACCATATAAAACTACACTACTCTCAAACCACTCAACACGTATACTATACTTCATATTTGTTTGACCACCATATAAAACTACACTACTCTCAAACAAACATTGACGCTTTACTGCCTATGATTGAGTTTGACCACCATATAAAACTACACTACTCTCAAACACCCTTTTTACATCTGCCATGCAGGGGGCAGTTTGACCACCATATAAAACTACACTACTCTCAAACCCAGAACTGTGGCTTTAAGTAATGTTTGTGGTTTGACCACCATATAAAACTACACTACTCTCAAACAGTAGTCAGCATAATATCAATCATCGGCAATGTTTGACCACCATATAAAACTACACTACTCTCAAACAAGCGGGAAGCCATAAATTCTGACGAATCAGTTTGACCACCATATAAAACTACACTACTCTCAAACGAGAGGCAGAGGAAGAAAAAAAGAAATATAGTTTGACCACCATATAAAACTACACTACTCTCAAACCTCAAACCTCAAATTCAAGAAAAGTGCCACCACAACACCGTGCAACTTCATATGGCATAACAATTTTACCAATTACACAATAACCCTTTTTCAGAAAATCGTCAACTCATATCTCACATAAGTCCTTATCCACAAGACAAATATCTTCATCCTCTCTCCGTCCAGCAATACCTCTTTCTATCAACAGGACATTAAATTTTTCGTTCTTAATCATTTGATAAAAAGCTTCCAATTCCTCCTCTCCCAAATAAGTTTTCATATTCACAAAAATAAATAATTTTGTATGCAATAGATTTACTGCCAGTTTCATGTATTCAACAACACTTTCCAGCATAGAATCAAATTCCATCTCTATACGAAAATTTCCGTATTTGAGCAAATTAGGAATGGATATTTCCTCATCAAAACAAGCAGGATAAATAAGTTCATCACACAATCTTTGCAAATACCTGGCAATCATTCCCTGAACTTCCTTCGTGCTGACAAACAATTGCTCATCCAGTGCAGCCTTTTCTGCTTCTTTATACAAGGCACTCAATAATTTTTTCTGGCTGAAATCCATACTAAAAGGATTGATAATCATTTCTGCACATTTTTTCAGTCCCAAGCCCTTTCCTGCCTCAGACAGCACAAAATCTCCTTGCTCACCTTGTATTTGACGCAATAATTCCCGTATGGATTTTGAAAAAAAGTCTGCCTGTTCAATTACCAGCACATTTATTTTATTCTCCTCAAAGACTATATTTTTCTCCAGCATTGCATGTACCAGTTTCATAGTATAACCAGCCTTTCATCCGATTCCAATACTAGGGTCTGACCTTCTCCCAGAATAAATTCCATTTTGGAATATTGCTTTTCCGTTATGGTCAGAAGTTGAACCAGCCCCTCCGATGGTTTGTTTTTCCTGACATTTTCTACCACTGCATTGGCAACCGTAGTATTAAGCGCCAGTTTGGAATAGACCGATTCCTGTACCATAATAAACCCGTTTCGTATTAAAAACTTTCTAAATTTTGTATATTCCCGCCGATTCTCCAACGTTAAAGTTGGAAGGTCAAAAAACACCATTACCCGCATATATCTATAATTCATCCTTACAAAACCGTATTAAAGAAACATCCCTCTCATTTATTGCCTCAAAAACACTCCTACAGTATATTTTTATCGCATTATTGAGAAATTGCTTCTTTCCATCAATCATAACCTCCGAATTTAATAATGCAACTAATTCCATCTTTTCCTCATGTTCAAACTGCACTGGTCCCATCTGATATACGCACATATCCACAACAGGCCGAAAGGGCTCCATCAAGTCCGAAGCAAAATTAAAGGGATTAAACATATTATTGTGAAAAACACCAAGCTGTGTAATATATCCATTGCTTACAATATCCCGGTTTACGGCCGATAGAAAAATGCTGTACCCATAGTTTAGCGCCGCATTGATAGGAATCTCCTCGGTTCTTGTAAAATCCATACCAAATAGTGCATTAAAGTATACCTTAGCCGCATGGCCCTCCCGATTCGTGCTGTCTCGATATTGGATTTCTGATATGTATCCCCTTAACAGGGATGCTTCTTCCCGATTTAGTTTTTCTAAAACCCCAGCCTGCTTCCGAATCTTTTCCGAGACAATTTCTGTCCATACCTGGCCTTTGATATTTTCATCCCATACAATCTGCTGCCTTATCTTGGCGCTGGTATCATGAGAGCCATAATAGGGCACCGTCTCCGCTATTGGGTTTCGTTTTTCATCACAAATGATAACCTTTATCTTTCTTTTTGCCAGTTCACTCATAAGGCTTGTCGTCAATGAAATCCCCGTGGATTCCAACAACAAAATAGATATTTCACTCAAATGTATCTTTGTGGTTACTTCATTCCGAACTACCATATAATTCAGATTCAAATCCAATTTGGCACGGTTTGAAATAACCACAATACGCCAGCTCATCCTTGTAACAGGTCAATTTTCTTTTCAAATAGACCTGTTGGCGATTGAAGAATCAGATAGGCCGTCTCATTTTTAGAAATAGTATTACTTTTTTGAAACACACCTGCCTTGCCAGCTCCTCCAATCAGGGATAAATCACTGGATACCTGTTTGCACTGGAACAAATCCAGCATCTCTCCTATGGTTATACACTGTTGTTCCACAGATAGCGCGCCAAATGTATCTCTTCCCTTTTCCAACGTTTCTATCTGTCCCGACGCCCGTTTCGAATACAGTGTATTTTTGTGCTTATCCAGCAATTTATCATATATCGCAATATTACCTTCCGGCGTAATCCCATCATATTCAGTAATTGCAAGCGGCTTCCTTTTATCGGAACGCTCCAAACTTCTGGCCAGATACTTGATTATTCTCTTTAAATATCTTACTTCTTCCTCTAACAGCACCAGCTGTACTGCATTTTTAAATACAATCTGCTTCCCTGTTCTTCCCGACAAATGCACCGGATATCCATCCAATACAAGCAGACTATCTATCTTTATCTTAGGAATGACAATTCGCGGCTCCACCAGTTTACAGGTTTCCTCTAAATACTTCTTTCTAACGCCCTCATTACTTTCATATTGTTTGACAAGATACACCGGCACTGCCTCCAGAGTCCGTATCAGTCCTTTCTTTCCCCTGGATTCTACCAGGGAAAAGTAAGCTCCCGCCGCCTTATTATATCCACCATATTTTTCAATAGACAGCCTGTTGTCACTCCCTTTTACTGGCACCTGCCCCTTGCCTTTTTTCATCAACTGCTGGTCAAAAAATCCTCCCTTAACTGTATGGGCAAAGCGGGTAAACTGTATGGCTCCCTTTCTGGACAAATTCATTTTCAGCATTTCCATTACCACTTTAATTGTGCCGTCTGTACCGGTCCGCCAGGCAGTCACTCCGCCCCGTTCAATATCTTTGGTATACATTTTGGCCAAATTATAGTCCGGGTGATTTTTATCCCTCAAAAAATTAACAGGACTCTTTGTAAATTTTGTATTGTAAACATTTCCCACCACAATATTTAAGTAGGCATCCTGGGCATGATGATAGTCGTTTACCTCACGCACCTTTACCAGTTCATTTTCCTGACGGAACTGGGACACATGTCCGGCTTTTACATACACTACCTCCGAATCCTTCATTACTCTTCCCAGCACATCAGCAATGGCTTTGGTGGACTGCCTTGTTTCTACCAGCTGACGGTTAATGAAACCAGCCAGTTCCTCCTCGGACAACGGAGTCCTTCTTGTCAGGCGTTCATACTTTTCTTTGCTGATTAACCCCCGGTCTCTCAACAATCTCCAATAAGATGCCCTTTCACTCTGTATTTCCGCAGAAAGCATTTGATCTGATTTTTTAGCATTCATATCTTTTTTTACCAGAACAAGGTTATCCAGGCTGTCATCCTTTGTCTTGGACTGCGGATAAATATGATCCCGATCATAAATATTGGTATTTGCCAACTGTTCCAAGTCTATTGACTCCCCGGAATACATACACTTACCCATCTGTGTGTAATACAAGTACAATTTAATACTTCTGAACTTACTTTCCGGCGTATTTTCCAACTCCTTTTTCCACTCACGGCTCTCATCCTGAATGTTGGCATATAACTGAAGAAGCTGATTTTTTCTTGAGGTAGTACGGCCAGAATTACTCTTTTCCCTGGCCATTTCCACAAATACCTTTTTAGGGGAATGTCCCATTATATGGGTAATTTCCTTTACAATACGCAGTGTCTGCCAGATCATCCGTTTTACGGAAGGTGACACGTACAACTCATCCACCATATCATATGTAAAAGTCCCACGGTCATCGTTTCTCTCATCGTTAAATGATTGCATTTCCTCTAAAAAAGTATACTTTGTGCTGAGTAACTGCATCAGATTATCATTGGTCTTTTTCATTAGATGAATTATCGTTCCACATTCACCGGTCTCCCGGCTCGTTCCTTCGATTCCATTAAGGAATTTCCTGGACATCCTTCCCCAGCCTGCATACCTTTTCTTTAAAATTTTTGCGACCTCCTCCTTGGAAAGCTTGCCTGCTTTCACATATCTTGCCTCTAATCTTCTTTCCAGTATCTTTTTATCTTCTCCAAAGAGTACAATAGACAAAATAATGTCCTCTGCCATCGCTGGGTTTGTATCCACTTTGGAACCCAGAATTTCCTTCATATCATGATAGGAATTCAGACTGGATTGAAACTCGCCATCAAGGCCGGATAACTCATCCGCCTCCGATACCTTTCCCTCCTGCTTCAGATAATTTTTTAACTTTTTCAATGTAACTTTTCCTTTTATGCCCTGCTTTTTGAAAACCTCGTGATATATCCATTCCTTCAATTCTATAGATGGTTTTTCATTATTGATTTTCAAATTATTTAATTCATTCAAAACCATATATTCACTATATAGCAGAGAATTTTTGGGCAGCACATCTTCTCCTACCAAATACGTGCACTTGTTTGTCATTCTGCGAATAAACCGCTCTGCAGTAGCATCGACATCCACAATTTTGTCAAAATTCCATGGATATATCTTCTGAATGTCCTTTTTCACAATCCAGCAGGTTCCTTTTGTATCATCCTCTTTCCTGTGGGCATCGTTTAAAGGTCCCACATAGTAAGGAATGCGAAACTTCATCAATTTTAAGATTTTGTCTTTTACAGACCAGCCTTCACCATCTTTTTCCAAAATAAATGGGTAGTCCTTTTCCATGGTGTCCAGAATTTTTTCCAGTTCCACCAGATGCAGTTGATACGGAATAACGCCGTTGTCCTTGGAGGTCTGTTTGGGAAGAAAAGTTTTTTCCTGTAACTCTTTTTTTATCTGCTCCACCCTTTCATCCACAATGTCCTCTGGCACTTTTTCCATGTGTTTTAACAGGAAACTACATAATTCCTCCTGC
Source organism: Lachnospiraceae bacterium (assembly GCA_022510605.1). Classification (GTDB taxonomy): domain Bacteria; phylum Bacillota; class Clostridia; order Lachnospirales; family Lachnospiraceae; genus Eubacterium_F. Next base: position 5,575 of record JAFLTB010000030.1, on the reverse strand, counting down.
GTAACATAATTTTTTTCTCCCGGCTTTCTCTTATGGCCTGACAAGGTTTTTCCCACATAAGCCGCATAATTTTTCAAAGATTTATCTAGCACCGTAAAAATATTTTTATAATCCTGTTCAGAAAAGCAATCCAGTTCCCGTATGACCTCTTTTAACAACCGCAGGTCCTTTCCATGTTTTTCATATAATTTCACCTTAGAATAGGACAGATATTTTTCCTCACCCAAAATATCTGCCAGAATTCCCCAGTCATAAATGGCTTTCATCTTTTCAATGGCATAGGCATATTCGGGAAATTGTTCCTCCACAGCAACAATATTTTCATCATACTTGCCATCCAAAAAGGATAGCTTGCTTATCTCACTCTCCCCCAGAGCAGAATCTTCAAATATAGTGGCCAGATTTGCCTTTCCCCCAGCCAAAAGTACAACAATTTCTTTTTCCGGTTTTGTCTCCGTATTAAATTCTGTATTTAATACTGCCTTTTTTCTCGTCACTCCCAGAGAGCGCTCCTGCAGAACATTTTTTACCTTTTCCACATTCTGACACACAAAGGAAATGCCGTACTCATCCTGCAAAAGGTCCCTCAGTTCCCCGTATACTGTATCAAAGTCTGTAGCTGATTGCAGAGAACCCTCAAATAGAAAATGCCCCCGATGCTTCAGAATATGATGAATGGCAAGAAAATACAGGCGCAAATCATAAGATTTTTCTCCATCTATAAGCGCTTTTCTCAAATGATATATTGTTGGGTATTCCTCGTGATACTGTTTATCCGAGTAGGCTGTATCGGCAAAAAGTGTATCCTGTTTTCCGCCCAGTCTTTTATCTTTGTCCTCTGGATAATATTTACTTTCTTTTAGACGCAGGAAAAAATTTTCATCCAACTTACATATTTCTTCCGCCAATAACTCCTCTAAAAGTTCCAGTCGTTCCTTTCGACGTGCCAAACGCCTTCTGGCGCAACGGAATCCTCTCCTTTCTGCCGCTGTCTTAGCTCCTTCAAACAAACGCACGCCCCACATATTTTTCTGATTAAATTTCAGAACGTGGTACTCCATGTCCGTCACCGCCCAGCCTATGGATTCCGTCCCCACATCCAGTCCCAAATAATAATCTTCTGCATTTTTTTTACTCATATCACTTGACATCCTTTCCTCTTTGTTATATAGTGAAGTTGGTTCATATGATTGACCACCATATGAAACTACACCACAAGTTCAAATAAAATTTATTCAAATCGTCCTTTTGGACCGGCCCGCGAAGGGCCTTTTTATTTGTCCGGCAATGAGTACGTCCTTGCCAGACGTTTTGCTTCCTCCTGCATCTGCCATACGACGGATTCCGGAGCCAGTATTCTCACTCCCTCCCCCAGCGCCATAATCCATCCTAAGAACTGCCGGCTGACAGCCACCTTTACCACTGCTTCAAAATGATTTTTATCTGTTTTGGTAAAAATGGTATCTCTGCCAAAGCGGTCTATCACCACTCCTGCCAGCTCATTATCAAATTCAATCCGGACGTTTTCTTCTTCTCCGGAAAACATCCCAAACATTTTCCTCGCATAAGCTGCCATATCAAACTGTTCAAATTTTTCTTTTCCCTCTCTTCTCTCCTGTATAATATCAATTTTTAGCATTTTATCTACACGATAGTGTTTTATTTTTTCTGCTTCACTGTCAAATCCAATCAGATAATAATTTTCATCATCCCAGGAGAGAGCCCACGGACTGACACAATATTTTTCCCCTTCCCGACGCAATTCCCGCTCCTTTTCCACGTTCCACTGAAAATACTGAAATGTAATTTGAGCATCGGTAGCAATGGCTGTGTGAATCTTGTCCACATTATAATAAATACTTTCATTGTCGGCCTTAATCCGTCCTGTAACATAGACCTGGCGCTGTAACTGTTTGGCTTCATATATACTGGACAGAGACTCCAGTTTACGAATTAATTCATTTGATTTTTTGGTGGTAATAAATTTAGCCGACTGCACTGAATCTACCAGAAGCTTTAGTTCCGCCAGTTCAAACTGTCTGCTGCCTGTATAATAATGATAGGCCTTTCCCTGTTTTTCACCCACAATATCCATTCCATAACTGCGCAGTGCCTCAATATCTGCATAAATGCTCTTACGCTCCGCTGTTACACCATATCTTTTTAGTTCTGTTAAAATATCTTCCATTGTCAGCGGGTGGCTTTCGTCTGATTTCTCCAGGAAAATTTTCATCAGATACAAGATTTTTAACTTTTGATTGCTCCCCCGGGCCATAGACAATCCCCCCTTATTCCATCTCTTTGTCTCTATCATATCATTAAACTCGACAATAACAAAGAATTTTTTTCATAATATGGTTTTTATTTCCATTTCCTATTATACCACACCATCTGTCCATTAAAACGGACTTTTTTACACAATAAAAAAGCACGAGACGGGATTCGAACCCGCGACCCTCTGCTTGGGAAGCAGATGCTCCACCTCTGAGCCACTCGTGCTTTTACATTCCAATTATACTATTCTCTGCTTAATTATGCAAGTCTGGCTTTTGCAGATTTGTTTTTTCTCCTTTAGTGTAGTAAACTCCTGTAGCGGTGGCCACCAGCTTGTCCGGTGTTCCCTCCATCCATGCCTCTGCATTGAGATACTGGACATTTCTTCCCTGTTTCGTTATACGGGCCCGCACCATCAGCCGTCCGCCCACCGTTCCCGGTCTGAGATAGGACACCTGGAAGGAAATTGTCTGTGTCAGGCGGGAGTCTCCATAAAAATTCGACAGAATCCCCATGACATTATCCATGGCGGTGGCAATCAGCCCGCCATGGAGTACACCGTTGGGATTGGCGGCCCTGTCATCGGTGGCAAAACCAGCTGTATACGTCTTTTCCTGGCTGTCGCACCGGGAAAATACCGGCTGCATCATCTCGTTTATACTCCCCTGGGGGCAATTGGCAAAATATTCCCCGATTTCTTTCATATGTGCTTCCATTTTTTCCTGTTCTGTCATAGTTTTCCTCACTTCTCTGATTCTCTTTCAGCTTCTTCCAAGCGTCTGTTCACTCTGTCCCAGTTTACCACATGGAACCAGTCATCGATGTAATCCGCCCTGCGGTTCTGGTGCTTCAGATAATACGCGTGCTCCCACACATCAATCGTCAGCAGTGGTTTCAGGCCAAGGGCCAGAGGCGTATCCTGATTCGCCGTGGTAATTATCCGGAGATTTTGCTCTCCATCCAGCACCAGCCAGGCATAGCCGGAGCCAAAGACGGACAGCGCCACTTTTTTCCACTGTGTATAAAAGGCGGAAAGACCTCCGTATTGTTTCCCTATTTTCCCGGAAATCCTGCCTGCAGGCTGCTGCCGGTTATTTAACATGCCAGCAAAGAAAAACCGATGATTGTATACACCGCCGCCATTATGGCGAATCGGCGTCTGAAGTTCCTCTGGCAGTGCTTCTATGTCTGCCAGCATTTTTTCCAGTGGCACCCTCTGCCACCGCGGGTACTGCTCCAGAGAGCGGTTCAGATTGTCCACATAGGTCTGCAGATGTCTCGTCTTATGGAGATACATGGTCTGTATATCAATGTAGGGTTCCATTGCCTGAAAGGGATATGGGAGTGGATAATTTACAAAAGGATAATAATTGTGCATAAAATCTCCTTGCTATCCAGCATAACGGTGCCCGTTATGCTAAGTCTTTTTCCTTTTACTATATGAAAATCCCTTCCCTCTTCATGACAAAAATCCTCTTCCTTTTATACTTTCTCAATCTGCTTCTTCCGTCTGGGCTGTTGTCTCATCCTCGGTGGAGGAGCCTGTACCGCTGATGGGAATTTTTTCTCCCAGATAGGTTGGCTTCGGTTTTACCAGCAGCCAGACAAAATCTTTGGCTCTGGCCAGCATTTCCCTGACCTCTAACATCCAGCTCCCTTGATATACCGTCTTTTTGGATGGCGTACCATAAGCCGTCAGGCCCAGCTTCTGTGCCGCAAATACCGCCCGGTACTCATGATAGGGCTGTGTGACAATGGCCAGGCTTTTTACCTCAAAAACCTCTTTTGCCCGGTACATGGACTCATAGGTAGAAAATCCGGCATGGTCCATGAAAATACACTCCTCCGGCACTCCTGCTTCCATGGCATACTGCTTCATAATATGTACCTCGTCATATCCCGTCCGGCCATGGTCGCCGCTCATCAGTATGCGCTCGGAAATCCCCTGCTGGTACAGCTCAATTCCCCGGTCCAGCCGGTCCCTCAGTACCAGGCTTGGCTCTCCGTCCTTTACCCCGGCGCCCAGCACCATAATGCAGTCTACCTGTGGCACTGCCTCCACTTCCTCTTCTGTATAAATGGAGTCTGCCACAGAAGCCTTTATATAGCCGTTCATCCCCAGTATGGCCAGTATTCCCAAAATACCAGCAGCCACTGCCAGCAAAATAATCCGTTTGAGCCACTTACCTTTTCCGTACCATAACCGCTCCATCGCTTTTCTCCCTCCTGTGTTTCAAAAAATGGCTGAAAACCCACTGTACGTATCTGCTCTACTTACATTTTCCGTAATCCTCGTCGGATACCGGCTCGCACCATTCACTGGAAGCGCCTTCTGCCGGAACCTCCACTGCCAGATGGGCAAACCAGCTGTCGGGAGCCGCCCCGTGCCAGTGCTTTACCTCCGGTGGAATATTCACCACATCCCCCGGATGAAGTTCTCTTGCCGGCTGGCCCCATTCCTGATAATATCCCCGTCCGGCGGTGCAGAGCAGTATCTGTCCTCCCTTGTGGTGGATATGCCAGTGGTTGCGGCAGCCCGGCTCAAACGTAACATTACCGATGCCTACCCTCTCTGTGGTCAGCATGTTCAGATAACTCTGTCCGTCAAAATACTGGGCAAAGGCATCATTTTTACCTCCTACTTCAAATACGCTTTCCCTGCTGAATTCTTCCAATGATTTCATGTTTCTTCCTCCTTATTTTTTTATCATTTTTATTCTTGATGCGGGTGTCTTTAACACCCTGGTCATTTTTTTACATCATTTTCTTCTATTCTACGCTTTTCTTTTTCAAAAAGCAATTATAATCCTGACCTGGATTCATAGGAAAAACTTATCTTATTCCTGCCTGTCCGCTTTGGAAAGGCTTAGCCCGTGGGGTGTCTTTTTCCCTTCATCATCCACAGTTACAAACACGGCACTCCCGGTAAAATGAATATTCCGGGAGAGAAAATCCCGCCCCTCAATTTGTATTTCTACACTTGTAGTCCCATAACTTTTCACTTCATATTGCAATTCCAAAATACTTCCGGCGGTCACTTCCTTCAACACCCGAATTTCCTTTAGCGCAGCCAGAACTACATGATCTGTGCGTCCCAGCACCGCAGTAATTCCAATCATGGCCGCCTCGGTGGCCCACTCTGAAATGGTTCCCGCATACAGCGTCTGATGATGATTCATAAATTCGGGCCGGACAAAACGCCTGGTGGCAATCTGCATAATAACCTCCATTCCGGAGCGTAAGCGGAGGAAGCACGCCGAGAAAAATGCTTCGCATTTTCTCGGCTGTGCATCAATACTAT
>JAFLTB010000003.1 GCA_022510605.1 Lachnospiraceae bacterium | reverse complement strand
ACGAATCGCCTGGAGTCGGTGATGCTTCGCATCAAATACTCTCGCTGATTCGTGGATTTTTTGATTTTGCACTCTTGGTGAAAACTAAGAGTTGCCAATGAAGTTTTAACATGTTAGAATGAAACAATCAAAAGCGGATAGGAGAATGAGATGATCGGAATAATTAATTACAAGGCAGGAAATTCACAAAGTGTATACAATGCCTGTAAAAAAATTCAGGTGCCATGCAAATACATAAATTCCAAGGATGATTTTGAGGGAATCGATGCGGTGATTTTGCCAGGTGTTGGTTCAGCGGCCGCAACCATGGAATCCCTGCAGGAATTAAATCTGATTGAACCATTGGAGGAGTTTGTTCTGAAAAATAAGAATCCCTTTTTAGGGATTTGCGTAGGCCTCCAGATTTTGTTTGAACACAGTGAGGAGGGGGATGTGGACTGTCTGGGGTGGCTCAAAGGAAAAGTGGTAAAATTTGACAACAAAAAGGTAAGAGTGCCTCAGATTGGCTGGAATAAATTAAAATTCTTAAAAGAAGATGAACTGGTTAATAACCTGAAAGAGGCTGCCTATTTGTATTTTGTTAATTCTTATCATGCAATACCGCAAAATCGTGAGGACATTCTTGCTGCTGCTGATTACGGCGAAGAATTTGTTGCCATGATTCAGCATGACAATATTTATGCGTCCCAATGCCACATAGAAAAAAGCGGCGAAATGGGATTGAGCATTTTAAAACGTTTTTGTGATATCAGTAGTTCTTTACGCCAGGGAGGGAATACAGTATGTTGACTAAAAGATTAATTGCCTGCTTTGATGTTATTAACCGGATGGTAACGAAGGCCAGTCAATTCCAAAATAATATAGACATAGAGGAAGTTGAAAAGGTTGCACGCAGAGTATATGATATGCAGATTGACGAAATCATATTTTATGATGTGAAAGCCAGTGCCGAGAAGAGAAAAATTGATATAGAAATGGTACAAAGGGTAGCGAGAGAGGTATTTGTGCCCTTTACGGTAGGCGGGGGAATAAAGAATGTTCAGGACATGTATGAAGTGTTAAAAGCAGGTGCGGAAAAAATCAGCATAGATTCAATGGCAGTCAGAAATCCGGATATAATCGCGGAAGGGGCCAGAGAGTTTGGAACACAATGCATTGTTTTGAGCATGCAGGTGAAGAAAGTAGATAAAACAGCGCAGATTCCGTCGGGATATGAGATTGCCATAGACGGAGCCAGAGTATTTACCGGAATGGATGCAGTCGAGTGGGCCAAAAGAGGAGAAAGCCTTGGGGCGGGAGAAATTGTTGTAAACAGTATTGACAATGATGGAACTCACAAAGGATATGACCTGGATATTACGAGTCAAATCTGTAAAGCAGTTGAGGTTCCGATCATTGCATCCGGCGGGGCGGGTAAAATAGAGCACCTGGCGAAAGCCTTTGCGGAGACAGAGGTTTCGGCAGGAATTATAAGTTCAATGCTCTATTCACCCAGACTGGAGCGAAACTATACCGTGAAAGAAATCAAGCAATCACTAAAGGAAAGCGGTATAAATGTCAGGCCATATCATGGGGAGCGATAATCCGTTGATGTTTTACAGCAGCGAAGGGTGAGATGTTTTTTGGCTGACGCCATCGTGTTATGAAGCAGGCAGGTTTTGGTTTGATAGATACTGTATCATGCTATCAAATTCAGAACCTGTTTTTTTTGTTGCAATCCGAACATATGTATGCTACAATAAGAAGAACAAATGTTCTAAAGAGAGGAGCGCTGCTTATGGCATTGTCACAGGAAATTTTTGAAAAACTGAAGATTCTTACGGATGCGGCCAAATATGATGTGGCATGTACCTCCAGCGGCTCCAGCCGCCGGGGCGTGGAGGGGACTATGGGGAATACAGTGGCGGCGGGTATCTGTCACTGCTTTTCTGCGGATGGGCGGTGTATTTCTCTTTTGAAAATATTGCAGACCAACGAGTGCGTCTACGATTGTAAATACTGTATTAACCGTCATTCCAATGATGTTCCCAGGGCTTCCTTTACCCCGGAAGAGATTGCGGAGCTGACCATATCCTTTTACCGCAGGAACTACATTGAAGGCCTGTTTTTGAGCTCCGGCATAGCGAAAAATCCCGACTATACCATGGAGCAGATTTACCGGGCGGTGTATCTTCTGCGCACTAAGTATAAATTCAATGGCTACATTCATGTAAAGGCCATTCCGGGAGCCGACCCGTTATTGATTGAAAAGACGGGCTGGATTGTGGACCGTATGAGTATTAATCTGGAGCTTCCCACCGCAGAGGGGCTAAAGACGCTGGCACCCCAGAAGAACCGGAAAAAGATTTTGACACCCATGCGTCAGATACAGATGGGGCGGAAGGAGAGTCTGATGTTGGCGGACCACAGGGCAGAGCGGGAGTTTGCCAGACGTCCTGCGCTGACAGAGAGCCGGGAAAATACTAGTCTGCTCGCTGGTAACGTGCAAAATCTTCCTATGGTGTCAGAAAACTTTTCCCTGCAGGAAACCCGTCCCGGCTCCCATTTTGTCCCGGCAGGGCAGAGTACCCAGATGATTATCGGAGCCTCCGGGGAAAGCGATTATGAAATCGTACATGTGGCAGAGGCACTGTATCACCAGTTTGACTTAAAGAGGGTATTTTATTCGGCATTTATCAATACCACACAGGATGCCATGTTGCCAGACACCACAGAGAGCGGGCCGCCTTTATTGCGGGAACACCGACTGTACCAGGCAGATTTTCTCATGCGGTATTATCAGTTTCGGGCCGATGAGATTATTACACCGGAGAATCCCAACCTGAACGTGCAGCTCGACCCTAAGTGCAATTGGGCCCTGAATCATCTGGAGGCCTTCCCGGTGGAGGTGCAGACCGCCGATTATCACACGCTGCTCCGGATTCCGGGAGTGGGGGTGAAATCGGCCAAAAGGATTCTCACTGCCAGACGGATGGGAAGCCTGGATTATGCTGCTTTGAAGAAGTTTGGCGTGGTTTTGAAGCGGGCCATGTATTTCATTACCTGTAATGGAAAGATGATGATGCCGATTCAGTTAAATAAAAACTTTATTCTGGCTAACCTGCTGGGACTGAATGAAAAACTGCCTGCCGGGATTACCGGCGGCACAGCATACCGGCAGATGACCCTCTTTGATATGGGTCAGATGGCCGGGAAAGGAGGCTGATATGCACTGCTATGTATACTTATGTGAGGATTCCATCGAGGGGATTTTTTCTGCGGTATATCGAGCCTACGAGGACCGGCACGGCCATGAAAATAACCGGATTATGATTCGGGTGCCGGGCTTTAACCGGGAGCTGTTCTGCGAGTATCTGCCGGTGGAGACCGACTGCGAAAAGGCAGTGAAGGTAGCACGCACGATACAAAAAAGCATTTCTCCCCGGGCCTACGAATTTGTGCAGAAGGCGGCGGTGTCCTGCCGGCCGGAAAAGGCAGATGCCATATACCGCTTTATTATTGAAGGAATGGTCGTGGGGAACCGGGTGATGAGCCATCTGACAGCACCTTTTATGCAGACAATGGTGGAGCTGGAGCGCTATACCAACAATGAGACTCATTATTTTGTGGAATTTCTTCGTTTTGAGGAATTGGAAAATGGCGTATTATTTGGTAGAATAAATCCAAAGAACCATATGCTCCCCTTTCTGGCAGAGCATTTTGCAGACCGTTTTTCCGGAGAGAACTGGGTGATTGCAGATACTGTTCACGAAACGGTGTTGATTCACCAGAAGAATAAGGGTTGTATCTACGCCACCATGCAGGAGGTGGATTTTGACGAACTGACCCTGCATTATTCGGCAGAGGAGGAAACCATGCAGAAGCTTTGGAAAACCTTTGTGGATGCCATTGCCATCAAGGAGAGGATAAATCCGAACCTGCAGAGGCAGATGCTGCCGCTCAGGTATCGAAAATACATGAAGGAGTTTTCAAATTGAAATTTTATTTTGCGCCCCTGGAGGGAATTACTGTCCATGTTTACCGGAATGTCCATCACGGGATGTTTGGCGGGATGGACAAATATTTTACTCCCTTTATCTCCCCCACCTCGAACCATAATTTTAAGAGCCGGGAGAAACGGGATATTCTGCCGGAGCATAATCAGGGTATTCCCGTCGTCCCGCAGATTCTGACAAACCGTGCCGATGAATTTTTATACACGGCGGAGAGACTGGCGGAGTACGGCTACCAGGAAATAAACCTGAATCTGGGCTGTCCCTCCGGCACCGTGGTGTCAAAGGGAAGAGGAGCAGGATTTTTGGCCAGACTGGGGGAATTAAATCGGTTTCTGGAAGAAATTTACAGCCATGCGCCGGTGCCGCTTTCCATCAAAACAAGGATTGGCGTGGAGAGTGGAGAGGAGTTTCAGCAGATATTGGACATATATAACCAGTACCCCGTGCACGAGCTGACGATTCATCCCCGGGTGCAGAAGGATTTTTACAAAAACCGCCCGGACTGGGAGGTCTTTGCCGAAGCCCTGGCCGCCAGTAAGAATCCGGTCTGCTATAACGGAGACATTAACACCCTGGAGGATTACCACCGGTTTTGTGAACGTTTTCCCTCGGTGGAGCGGATTATGATTGGCCGTGGACTGATTGCCAACCCGGGACTGGTACGGGAAATTCGGACGGGGCAGGAGACGGAGTGGCAGGAAATTGTGGACTTTGCCGGAAAACTGTATGAGAATTACCGGGAGATTATGCCGGATAATCCGGTCTTATTCAAAATGAAAGAGGTCTGGTCTTATATGAGTGAAAGATACTCCGAGGCAGGGCGGTTGTGGAAGCGGATAAAAAAGATAAAAAAACTGTCAGACTATGAAAAAGTCATACGCATAACGGCGCAAGACTAAACGGAGTTCAAATTCGCACTATCATGCCAGGACAATAGAGTCGGAATCATATTGAAATATCAGCGGAATGTGTTACAATATTTGTAAATACATTCACAGAGGAGGCAGTCATGATACAGGCAGAAAATCTGGCAAAGAAATTTATCCGGAATAAAAACAAAAAGGAAAAAGAAGAATTTTATGCCGACCGGGATATAACCTTCGAGGCGGAGGCGGGAGAAATTCTCGGTATTTTAGGGCCAAACGGGGCAGGAAAAACCACCCTTTTGCGAATGATTGCCGGCATGCTGGAGCCCACAAAGGGCAGTGTCCGTTTTGATGGAAAAAGCTATGGGGACAGTGAAATTGAGATTAAAAAGAATATCGCCTATTTATCGGGGAACACCCGGCTGTACGATACGCTCTCGGCCTATGAGCTGCTGAAGATGTGCGGTGATATCTATGATGTGCCGTCAGAGGAGACGGAAAAGCGGATTCAGGAGATTGCCGCCCTTTTGCACATGGAGGGCTTTTTGTATAACCGGATTGCCAGGCTGTCCACCGGGCAGACCCAGAGGGTAAACATTGCCAGATGTCTGGTGCACCATCCCCAGTATTATATTCTGGATGAGGCCACCACAGGGCTGGATATTATTTCCAGCCAGATTATCCTGGATTTTATGAAGCAGGAAAAACAAAAAGGAAAGACCATTCTGTATTCCACCCACTACATGGAGGAGGCGGAGAATATCTGCGACCGGGTCATTATGATTGATAAGGGAGTGGGGATTCTGTCCGGGACGCCGGGAGATATAAAGGAGCGCACGGGAGCCACCAATCTGCGGGATGCGTTTTTTACCCTGACAGGAGGTGTTTCCTATGAAGAGTAGCCTGATTCATATTCTGAAGAAAGAACTGCGGGAACTGTTCCGCGACAGGAAATCCCTTGGCATGATGCTGATTATCCCTGTGCTGATTCCTTTTCTGGTTTTGGGGATGTCGGCCATGTTTGACATGCAAATCGAGAAAAGTACAGCGGATTACAGCAAAATTGGATTTGCCTACGAGATGGATAAAGAGGAAATGGCGCTGGCAGAGCAGATGAATATAGAGGCAGTAACCGGTGGGGAAGAGGAGTTAAAGAAAAAGTGTGAGGAGGGGGAACTCTACTGCTATGTTACCAGTGAGGGAACGGCCTATACCATACATCATGACGGCTCGGAGGATGCTGCTTATGCGGTGCTGATGCTGAATGAGTATTTTAATGCTTATAAAGAACAGCTGCAAAGAAAATATTTGCAGGAAAGGAAAGTGGAGCCATCGGCGGTGCTGGATGTGCTGTCCGTGCAGGAGGAACTTCTTGGAGAGGACAACTTCTTTGTCACAGATTATGTCCAGAATTATGCCTTTCTGTTCATTATTATGGCAATCGTAGTATCTGCTACCTATCCGGCAACCGATACCACGGCAGGAGAAAAGGAGAGAGGGACGTTAGAGACACTGCTGTCCTTTCCCATCCGAAGCCGGGATATTATTGTGGGGAAATTTTTGTGTGTGGCTATGTCCTCGGCAATTACCGGGCTTATCAGCCTGCTGCTGACGGTTATTTCCCTGATGGCGGCGGAGAAAATGTTTGCGGTTTATGAGGGGATGCATTTGCTTTACAGCGGCGTTACTATTTTATTTGCCATTCTGGTTATTCTTGCCTTTTCACTGTTTATCAGTGGACTGTGTATCGCTGTTGCCAGTACAAAATCCAGTTTCAAGGAGGCCCAGAGTGCGTTGACGCCCTTTACCTTTATCGCCTTTTTCCCCGGCATGGTGGCCTTTATGGCAGGGCTTGAGGGAAGTCCGCTGACCGCTCTGGTGCCCTTTATGAATTACACTCTCATTTTTACGGACATAGTAAGCGGGAAAATTGACTGGCTGAATATTGTCCTGATGTTTGGCTCTACGATTGTTTACATCAGTGTGGCATTGGCGTTTATTATCCGGCAGTATACATCGGAGAAGGTATTGTTTTCCAGGTAGCACGATGATGCGTGCCGGCATAACGGCATCGTTATACAGCCTGGTTTTGCCAGACAAAAGAAGGAGACGGAAAATGCTATGGGAATTTTAGAACTGTTACTGTTGGGAGCAGGACTGTCCATGGATGCCTTTGCGGTGTCCATCTGCAAGGGGTTATCGGTTTCGCAGATGAAGATTCGGCATGCGGTGATTGCCGGACTGTATTTTGGAGGATTCCAGGCGCTTATGCCATTCCTTGGATGGCTGCTTGGCAGACAGTTTCAAAGTTTGATTGATTCGATTGACCACTGGGTTGCCTTTGGGCTCTTGCTCATCATTGGAGCCAATATGATACGGGAGTCTTTTGGAAAAGAAGAGGGGGATGTGGATGCTTCCTTTTCCTTCCGGGTGATGCTCCCGTTGGCGGTTGCCACCAGCATTGACGCTTTGGCGGTGGGGATTACTTTCGCTTTTTTACAGGTGGATATTGTCCGGGCTATGTTACTGATTGGAGCCACCACCTTTTTGTTTTCTGCCGCCGGAGTAAAAATTGGAAATGTCTTTGGTATGCGCTATAAGGCCAGAGCGGAGCTGGCAGGAGGTGTTGTACTGATTCTGTTAGGCGTCAAGATTTTACTGGAACATCTGGGAATACTGGCGTTTTAGCAGGAAATACAGGGGTGTTATTATGCAGCAGCCCGGAAATGAGGAAAATATGAAGCAGTTAAAAGCCGTATTGACAATTGCCGGCAGTGATTCCAGCGGAGGAGCCGGTATTCAGGCGGATATTAAAACCATGATTATGAACGGCGTCTATGCCATGAGTGCCATTACTGCCCTGACGGCGCAGAATACTACCGGGGTGTCCGGCGTACAGAATGTGACGCCGGAATTTCTGGGACAGCAGATGGATGCCGTATGCACGGATATCCGGCCGGAAGCCGTGAAAATTGGAATGGTGCCGGAGAGCAGACTGATTGCCGTGGTTGCGGAGAAATTAGAGCAGTACCAGCTGAAAAATGTTGTGGCGGACCCGGTGATGGTAGCCACCAGCGGAGCCAGACTCATGGATGAAGAGGCGGTGCAGACCTGGAAGGAATGCCTTTTGCCCAGAGCGGTGCTGATTACACCCAACGTACCGGAGGCTGAGGTGCTGTCCGGAATGGAAATTCATTCCAGAGAGGATATGGAACAGGCGGCAGAGGTCATCTGCCGGGAATATTCCTGTGCGGTACTCTGCAAAGGCGGACACAGCCAGGACAAGGCGGATGATGTGCTGTGTTCTTCGGAAGGAACGGTCTGGTTTAACGGGGAACGGATTGAAAACCCCAATACCCACGGAACCGGCTGCACATTATCCAGTGCCATTGCCGCCAACCTGGCAAAGGGCATGCCCCTGACAAAGGCGGTGGAGAATGCCAAGGCATATCTTACCGGCGCTCTGTCAGCCATGCTGGATTTGGGGCAGGGAAGCGGGCCGCTTCATCATGGCTACCAGTTGCCGTAAGCGGGCCGTTTCATGATATAAAAGAAATTAAAACAATATAAATACCACACTTGGTGATATTTTAGAAAGGAGATTATTATGGCAAAGTATGTATGCAGTGTATGCGGTTATGTATATGATGAGGAAAAGGAGGGAAAGGCCTTTTCCGAGTTGAAGGAATGTCCGGTATGCAAGCAGCCGGCATCCAAATTCACCAGACGGGAGGAGACGGCAGCTTCGGAAAAGAAAGCGAAGAAGGCGGAGAAGCCAGCAGGAAAAAAACAAGATTCGGCAGGAGACATGGACCTTGCCTATGACAGTACATTTACAAGAGAGGATTCCTCCTGCCGTTATATGGCAGAAATTCATGAAATGGCGGTGACAGGAGAATCCATTCATGCGGCTATGGGAACGCAAATGCCCATGCCGTCCTGGGATGATATTCTGCTTTTAGGCGCCCAGTTGAATCCGGCACCGCTTATGGATGATGAAATGGTAAATACTATGACGGTGATTGGAAAAAATGCCAAACACCCTATGATTTTAAGAGGGCCGGTGTATATTTCCCACATGTCCTTTGGCGCTTTGTCCAGAGAAATCAAGGTGGCGCTGGCAAAGGGAAGCGCCATGGCCGGCACTGCCATGTGCAGTGGCGAGGGAGGTATTCTGCCGGAGGAAAAGGAGGCTGCTTACCGGTATATATTTGAATATATCCCGAATAAATACAGCGTAACGGATGAAAACCTGAGAAGTTCTGACGCCATTGAAATTAAAATCGGCCAGGGAACAAAGCCGGGGATGGGCGGCCATCTGCCGGGTGAAAAGGTGACAGAGGAAATTGCCAGAATCCGCGGAAAGAAGAAGGGTGAGGAGATACAGAGCCCAAGCAAGTTCCCGGAGCTGCAGACGAAAGAGGATTTGAAGGAAATGGTTTCCATGCTGCGGAGCCGTTCGGATGGACGGCCAGTGGGAATTAAGATTGCAGCAGGACGGATTGAGAGAGACCTGGAGCATTGTGTATATGCAGAGCCGGACTTTATCACCATAGATGGCCGTGGCGGGGCCACCGGTTCCAGTCCGTACCTTTTGCGGGAGGCCACTTCGGTGCCGACAATTTATGCTCTGTACCGGGCCAGAAAATATCTGGATTCCATTCACTCAGATATTTCACTGGTGATTACGGGAGGCCTGCGGGTGTCTGCTGATTTTGCCAAGGCCATTGCCATGGGAGCCGATGCGGTAGCCATTGCTTCCTCTGCCCTGATTGCGGCGGCCTGTCAGCAGTACCGTATCTGTGGAAGCGGCAACTGTCCTGTGGGGATTGCCACCCAGAATCCAGAACTGCGTAAACGTATGCAGGTGGATGCCTCGGCCCAGAGAGTGGCGAACTTTCTCAATGTGACCTTCCAGGAGCTGGAGACCTTTGCCCGCATTACCGGACATAAGAAACTCAGCGATTTGTCTGTGTCGGATTTGGTTACCATTAACCGGGAAATTTCCGAGTACACCAATATTCCCCATGCGTGATGTGGGAACGGGTGTATGGGACTTGTGAAATACTCTAAGCGTATGTATTTTTATTACAACATGTAAAAAGCATTCATCACAGAATGTGATGAGTGAATATGCACCAAAATCGCCCTGGGAAAACTTGTTTTCCCGATGCGATTCTGGTGCATATTGACTTTACCGCTTTCAGCGGTAAGTCCTTTTTACATGAGGCAGAAATTCCAAGACAAAACACCTAAACCAAAAAACTGTTTCCTTTCAGCAGTCTCCCGCATAGAGTAATGGTGAAAGGAGATGTCTCCATGAACCAACAAAACCAATTCAGTATCGTCACAAAGGAATATCTGGATGCCTTTCACTGTATTCTGGATAATATGATACAGGGAATGACCGAAGCGGAGTTGTCTGACAGCATTTCCCACAACTTTATCGTACAGATGATTCCCCATCATCAGGCGGCCATTGAGATGTCGGAAAATCTGTTGAAGTACACAACCAATATTCCCCTGCAGGAGATTGCCCTGCAGATTGTGAAGGAACAGACAGCCAGTATCGAAAACATGAAGGAAATCGAATCCTGCTGCAGTGACATGGAAAACGGCGCAGAGGAGGTCTGCCAGTATCAGGAGCGGATGGGGCAGATTATGGAAACCATGTTTACGGCCATGCGGAATGCCCCGGCAGTCAATGACATTAACTGTAATTTTATCTGGGAGATGATTCCTCACCACAAAGGTGCAGTGGAAATGTCTGAATTGACTCTGCGATATCCAATCTGCCCGGAACTAATACCGGTTTTGCAGGCGATAATTACCTCTCAGAAAAGAGGGATTATGCAGATGCAGAGACTTATGCAGAGGATGTCCTGTGGTAGCGGGCGACGCAGAACCGGGCTGTTTTGGTGATGTAGATGAGACAGAGCAGCGACGGACGGAGGACTTGTCAAAAGAAAAAAGGTGTTGTAAAATAATACCGACAGAAAAATGCTCAGATAAATGGAGGTTATTATGTTATCAGAAAAGATGCTAAAGCTGGGAACAAATCGTTCGGTTATCCGGGATTTATTTGAATATGGAAACAAGAGAAAGGCAGAAATCGGCGCCGATAAAGTCTTTGATTTCAGTCTGGGGAATCCCAGTGTACCGGCTCCACCGGCCGTAAAGGAAGCAGCCTTAGACCTGCTGCAAAATGGTGATGAGCTGCTTTTGCACAGTTATACCTCGGCTCAGGGAGATGCCGGCTTGCGAGGAAAGATAGCGGAGTATATCAATGAACAGCATGGCACCAGCCTGACCGCAGACAGTCTGTATATCACCGTGGGAGCCGCCGCTTCCCTGACGATTTCTTTGAAGGCGCTGACAGAGGACAGAGATGAATTTATTACCTTTGCACCCTTTTTCCCGGAGTATCGTGTGTTTGTGGAAAACGCCGGAGCTTCGCTGGTGGTGGTAAACAGCGACCCGCAGGATTTCCAGATTGACTGCGAGGCTTTTGAAAAAGCCATTACTTCCCATACAAAAGGGGTAATTCTCAATTCCCCGAACAATCCTTCCGGGGTGGTGATTACTGAAGAGGGGATTCAGAAGGTATGTGATATATTAGAGAAAAAACAGAAGGAATACGGACATCCGATTTTCCTGATTTCCGATGAGCCTTACCGGGAATTGGTATATGATGGAGTGAAGGTGCCCTATCTGATGAACTACTATGACAATACCATTGTCTGCTATTCCTATAGCAAATCCCTGTCCCTGCCTGGCGAGCGTATTGGCTATATAGCCATTTCCGACAAGGCAGTGGAATGGAAGAATATTTATGCCGCTGTGTGTGGAGCCGGCCGCTCACTGGGCTATGTCTGTGCGCCGAGTCTGTTTCAGCAGGTGGTGGCACGCTGCATCGGCCAGACTTCGGATGTGTCGGTCTATAAGAAAAACCGGGATTTGCTCTACAATGCTTTGACAGAGTATGGCTACCGCTGTATCAAGCCGGATGGCGCTTTTTATCTCTTTGTAGAATCCCTGGAAGAGGATGCCACTGCCTTTGCAGAAAAGGCCAAGGAGTTTGAACTTCTGATTGTGCCGGCAGACAGCTTTGGCACGCCGGGTTTTGTTCGCATTTCCTATTGCGTCAGCACCGAGCAGATTGAAAATTCCCTGCCGGCCTTCCAGGCTTTGGCCCAGGCGTACCAGAGATAAAAAATTTACCTTCAGGTAAATTTTACCTCCGATAATAGAATACTGCCAGCTGTGTCCGGTCCCTCAGCCCCAGCTTGTCGAGAATGACGCTGAGGTAGTTGCGTACTGTTCCCTCGCTGAGGAACAGCTTTTCGGCGATTTCTTTATTGTTCAATCCCTCCGCTACCTGGCGGATGATTTCCATTTCCTTTTCCGTGATGTCGTAACTGCCAAAATCCGGCATCCCGGAGGAGGGATTCATTAAATTCGGGAGTTTGTTGGTGATTTCATCTCCAAATACAGTTTGGCCGTTATGGACGGCAATCAGCGCCGGAGCGATGCTCTCGAAGTTTTGTTTTAAAATATATCCCTTGGCACCCATGCGCAGTGCTTTCACAATGTACTCATCATCCGAGAAAGTGGTTAAAAATAAAATTTTGGTCGCAGGCTCCTTCTCCAGAATCCGGCTTCCGGCCTCTAAGCCGGTCATGCCCTCCATGCGGATATCCATCAGCAGAATATCCGGCCGCAACGTCTCAAAAAGAGCAATGGCTTCGGCACCGCTGCTGCCGATTCCTGCCACTTCTATCTGGCTGTCCGCCTCTAAAATCGTTTTCAGGGATAATGCCACAAGTTTGTCATCGTCCACAATTAAAACCCTCATACTGTAGTTTCCTCCCTTTGTTCTTTTGCCGGTTTCATAATAGTGATATAAATACAGAATCCATTTTCTGTGGAAAAACGAATGGTTCCGCCTAATTCTTTTACCCGTTCCCTCATATTGGACAGGCCGATGCCCGTGTTTTCCGGCGGTAGCTTTACCGTGCCGTTGTCCTCAATCCGCAGCTGGTAGAAACCGGGCTGCTCCCTGGCAGAAATCTGTCCGGCAGAAGCGTTGCTGTGTTTCTGTATATTATTTAACGCCTCTTTGGAGATGGCAATAAAAGCGTACTTAATTTTTCTGGGTACCTCCATACCCATGTCATAATCTACCTGAATGGCGGCGGTCTCTGTCTGGGCGGCAATATCCCTGAGAACCCCTGCCAGGTCAATGGAGTCGTCATGCAGATCATGGACGCTGGTGCGGATGTTTGTCATGGCAGTATTTAAGGTGTCGTGCAGGGTGGACAAAGGCTCCTCCATGGATGGGTCCTGGTTGATAACTTTCAAAGCACCGGTTTGCAGAAGGGAACGGGTCAGCATATGCCCCACATTGTCATGAATTTCCCTGGCAATACGATTTCGTTCGGACAGAATCGCCAGATGGATTTCATAATTCTGCTTTTCAATCAGAGAGTACTTCTGTTCCTCTAAGACCATGGTAGATTCCCGGCTCTCGTCCTGAAGAGTGTGCAGCTGTTTCCGAAGTTTGTCAATCCTCTGGCAGAACAGGGATAATGGGACAGAAAAGAGAACCAGAATCAGCCAGGGAAACTGCAGGGAGGGCAGAAGCCATAAAAAAGTACGAAGACCTGCCAGAATCGTCAGAGGAAGTGTCAGCTTCCGTCGAAAGCGGCTGGCGTCGTAGAGCATCAGCGGAAGAAATATTCCCAATTCCGGAAGGATAAGGGCAGCAATATTGTATCCCAATAAAAGGGAAAGCGCTATTTTAGAGGGCTGAAAACGGGTACACAGACTGGTGACAGCCAGAGATGCCACAAAGACTGTGGAGGTTAAGGGCGTCAGTCCCACAAGCCAGAGCAGACCACTGCTGGCAATAAAAAGAAGCAGTTTATTTCCTAAATCCTTCACGGCAATTCCTCCTGTGTGCAGGAAAATGTTAGTACCATCTTGCTACCCTTATTATACGGTATATGGAGAAAAAAATAAATGGCAGAATGGGGAAAGTGACAAATGTCATACAGGGAAAATGAAAATTTTCACTTTTGAGGAATCGGTATTTGTTTTATACTGGAAAACAAGAGGGTTTTTTTATAAAATATAAAAGAAGTGGCAGACACTTCAGAATGGAGGCTTAGATGGCAGCAGTCATTGAGGTGGAAAATCTGGTGAAGCGTTACCGGGAGTTGGTGGCGTTGGACCATTTTAATCTGAAAATTGAAGAGGGAGAAATTTTTGGGCTGCTGGGGCCCAACGGTTCCGGCAAAACAACGACCATCCACTGTATTTTATCCCTGTTAAAATTTGACAAGGGTTCCATACGGGTTTTTGGCAGTGAAATGCGTCCGGATTCCTATGAGATTAAGAAAAATATCGGGGTGGTACTACAGAATGTGGCAGTATTTGAGGAGCTGACTGTGTACGAAAATATTGACTATTTCTGCGGGCTGTATATCCGGGACAAGGGTACCAGGAAGCGCTATGTGGAGGAAGCGATTGAATTTGTGGGTCTGGAGGAATTTCGGAAATTTTATCCGAAAAAACTCTCCGGCGGTCTTTTGCGGCGGCTCAATATTGCCTGTGGCATTGCCCACAAGCCCAAACTGATTTTCTTTGATGAGCCAACGGTGGCAGTGGACCCCCAGAGCCGGAATAAAATATTAGAGGGGATTGTACGGCTGAACCAGGAGGGAGCGACGATTGTTTATACCTCCCACTATATGGAGGAGGTGGAGCAGATTTGTACCCGGATTGCCATTATGGATAAGGGGCAGAATCTGGTTACCGGCACCAAAGAGGAATTGAAGCGGATGATAAAGAACACCGAGACCATTACGGTGGAGGTGCCAGGGCTGTCCGAAGAAGAAATCCAGAAGCTTCGGGAGCTGCCTCATGTCTATGAAGTCGTTTATGAGGAGGAACGTGTCTGTCTCCGGTTCAGCGGCGGCACCCACAATCTTACCCGGGTGTTGGCATACTTTAATGAAAGGGAACTGGCCTTTGGCCGGGTATATACCGAACTGCCTACCCTGAACGATGTGTTTTTAGAGATTACCGGGAAAGAACTGCGGGATTAACAAGGGGGGAGAAAGATGTTTGGACATATATTTCGATATGCTTTGAAGGCACTGGCAAGAACCAGAGTCCTGCTGTTTTGGACACTGGCATTTCCCTTTATGCTGAGTACCTTTATGTATCTGGCCTTTGGCAACATTTTTGAGAGCACCGAGCAGTTTCATGTGATTCCTGCTGCCGTAGTGCAAAAAGAGGCAAGTGAAATTTTTGACCCGATGTTGTCGGCGGTGTCCGGGGATGGTGACGATGCCCTTCTTTCTGTGACAAAGGTGGAAGAAGAGGAAGCAGAAAAAATGTTAGAAGATGGGAAAGTAAAGGGAATCATCTTTGTGGACAGGGATGCCATTTCGCTGAAAGTAAAAGAAAACGGGATGGATGAGACGGTGCTGCAAATGGTTCTGAATCAGTTTCTGCGGTACAAAAAGACAGTGGCAGATGTGGCGGTGGCTAATCCGGAACGGATTGACGATGTGATAGCCAGTCTGTCCAGCCAGGTGGACTATTTTGTGGAAGCAGAAACCTCCAAAGGCAATCAGGATGACACTACCAACTTCTTTTATGCTGTATTTGCCATGACTTGTCTCTTTGCTTCCTTTGCAGGCTGTGACCGGATTCTGAAAATCCAGGCCAACGCCACGGATTTGGGAAAACGGCGGGGGGTGGCGCCGATTCATAAGCTGAAGGGGATTCTGGCAGAATTTTGCGCCTGTGAACTGGTGCAGTATCTCATGGCCTGTCTGCTGTTTTTGTATATGCAGTTTGTGCTGGGGATTGACTTTGGTACGAAATATCCGGCCATTTTACTGTTGCTTTTTGCAGGAACCAGCTTTGGCAATATGTTTGGCATTTTAATCGGCTCCCTGCCGCGTCTGGGAGAAGGAGCCAAAATTGGCATTCTAATCAGCTTCAATATGCTGTTGTGTGTGCTGGCCGATTTGGTGGCAAATGGCATCCGTGCTCTGATTGAGCGCCATCTGCCGATACTGAATGACATCAATCCGGCCGCCTTGATTGTGGATGGGTTTTATGCCCTGAATATATATGATACCTATCACCGGTATCTGGGAAATGTGCTGGCACTGTGCGGCCTTACGGCAGTCTGTACGGTAATCTGTTATTTTCTGGTAAGGAGGAACCGATATGCAAGTTTATAAAGTGTTTTTTCGCATTTTGAGTAAGCAGAAGGGGCAGATTATCATGTATCTGGGTATATTTATAGGAATCGCTGCCCTGACCTCCAGCCAGGGAAAAAGTAATGAGGAAAAGCAGTTTGAGGCGTCCTCCTATGCGTTTGCCATTTTTGACTATGACCAGTCCCAGCTCAGCCAGGGACTGGCGGCCTATCTGTCCCAGCAGAATGAGCAGGTGGAGATAGAGGATAATAAAGAGAGTATTCAGGATGGCCTGTATAACCGTGAGATTGAGTGTGCCATGCGTATTCCGGAGGGATTTGGTGCTTCGGTGGAAAAGGGTGGTGAACCGGAGAAAATAGAAATTTCGGCCATTCCCGGCACGGTGTATGGGGAGACCTTCCAGAGTATGACAGGACAGTATCTGTCTCTGGTAAAAGGCTATATGTCTGGCGGTTTTACGGCAGAGGAAGCGCTGATAAAGGCAGAGATTACGAATCGGAAGCAGGTGCCGGTGGAGATGTCGGAGGGACAAAGTGGAAGCACCCATAGCAGTATGTATTATTGTTTTGCCTATGTCCCATATATTTTCATTTCCATATGTGTGGTGGGGATTGCGCCGGCGTTGATGATTTTTCGCCGCAGGGACATGCGGGACCGGAACAATTGCTCCGCTTATTCCCTGAGCCGGAGCAACTTTGAACTCGTTGCTGCCACGGGTACGGCGGGACTGGGACTGTGTCTGGTTTTCTTTCTTATGGTGTTTTTCACACAGGGGATGGAAATGTTCAGTTTACGGGGATTTCTGTTTGTTCTCAATGAACTCTGCTTCCTTGTGGTGGCATTGGGGATTGTATTTTTAATAAGTCAGATGGTAAAAAAGATTTCGGCCCTCAGCATGGTTTCCAATGCGGTGGGCCTGGGAATGAGTTTTCTATGTGGTGTGTTTGTGCCGTTAGAATATCTGGGAGAGGGAATCATTAAGGCAGCCCACCTGCTTCCGGCGTACTGGTACATTTTGGCTGTGCGCTTTATTGACGGCTATACACCAGGGGCGTCCCTGACGGATTTGTGGAAATACATGGGAATTGAACTTCTCTTTGGAGTGGCACTGTTTTGTGTGGGCTCCGCCTATTCCCGGATGAAAATGCGGCAGGCTGTGCCGGATTGAGAAGAGGGGCATATTTGAATCGTGGGTCAGCGCCGTTATACTACCGCCGGAGCCGTGAGCACCGGCGGTAATTTTTTATGGGAAAATATTCAAGTTTTGTCTTGTTTTTTGATGGAAAGTTGGTATTATAGAAAGTGTAATCATTTTATATCAGGAGGAAAGAAAAGATGTTTGGAAAATTAATTGACATTTTGAAGAAAAATCCAAAGACAATCGTATTTACCGAAGGAAGCGACCCTCGTATTTTGGAGGCTTCCTCCCGTCTGTTAGCAAGTACCTTCCTGGCGCCGATTCTCATTGGCAACCGGGAGGAAATTGCCCGGTCAGCCGAGGAGAGCGGTTTTAATATCCGGGGAGCGGAGATTATCGACCCTATGGAATACGATGAGATAGATGCCATGGCAGAGTGCCTGTACGAAATCCGGAAGGAGAAGGGAATGACTCTGGAGCAGGCCAAAGAAACCTGCCTTCAGGCCAATTATTTTGGAACCATGTTAGTAAAAATGGGAAAGGCAGACGCTCTGTTAGGCGGTGCCACCTACTCCACGGCAGATACTGTGCGTCCGGCGCTTCAGATTATCAAGACCAAACCGGGAAAGAAGATTGTGGCTTCCTGCTTTATTCTTGTGCGTGAGTCCACCGGTGGCAACGAGGTATTAGCCATGGGAGACTGCGCCATCAATATCAAGCCAAATGAGGACGAACTGGTGGAGATTGCGGTGGATTGTGCAGAATGTGCCAAGACCTTTGGCATTGACCCGAGAGTAGGCTTTTTGAGTTATTCCACCTTTGGCTCCGGCCAGGGTGAGGATGTGGACAGAATGAGGAATGCGGCTGAAAAGACCAAGAAAGTGGCGCCAGAGCTTCCAATCATTGGTGAGCTTCAGTTTGATGCGGCGGTTTCTCCGAGAGTGGCCCGGACCAAGTGCCCGGACAATCCGGTGGCTGGTACAGTAAACACTTTCATTTTCCCGGATATCAGTGCGGGTAATATCGGTTATAAGATTGCCCAGCGTCTGGGAAATTTTGAGGCCTATGGCCCGATTATGATGGGACTGAATGCGCCAATTAATGATCTGTCCCGTGGCTGTAATGCCGCAGAGGTTTATTCCATGGCGATTGTGACAGCCGCTTTGGCGTAGAATAAAAGTCAGAGCAATCTTTGTTAGCAGGGGATTTTTGCCGATATATAATTATAATGACTATATATAACGAGTACCATATGGATGCAAGGTGCCTATCAATGTGTGCCTGCTGCTTTGATTGGAGGTAGTGTATGAAGAGACGGGGAATTGCGGTTCTATTGTCTGTTTTATTGCTGGTGGGAACACCAGGAGTGCTTTTTGTGCCGGAAAACGTTCAGGCAAAAAAGGTTCCTCCGAAGAAAATTATTTTATCCCAGAGGGAAAAAACCCTTACAGTGGGGGATACCTATAAAATATCCTACGAGGTAAAGGGAAAAAAGAAGGCGAATAAAAAAGTGCTTTTTTCCTCTTCCAGGAAAAAAATAGCGTCGGTGTCCAAAAAAGGAGTCGTAAAGGCCAAAAAGGCTGGTACGGCAGTCATTACCCTGCGGGCAAAGGCCCAAAAATCCATTCGGAATACCATAACCATTAAAGTGGAGCAACAAAAAACTACGGCCGCCCGTATGGCGGCACCTCTTGCCGCTACAGCCAGTATGGCAGCTGGCTCTTCCGCAGTGGCGACGATTCTGGCACCTACCGGGATTGTGATGCCTGCCACACTGGAATTAGAGCCGGGAGAGCAGCGTCAGCTTACAGCCACACTGGAGCCCGCTACGGCAGAAGGGGAGATTCGCTATAGTACTACTTTCCGGGGCGGAATCAATGTATATACCAATGGAAATATTGTTGTGACAGACGATACTCCGCCGGGAACCACAGCGGTTATCACAGCAGCCTGTGGACACTTGAGAGCCACCTGTCAGTTGACGATTATAAACAGCACCTGCCAGCACACCTGGAACGGGGGAAGTGTTACAAGCCAGGTTACCTGTACCACCGATGGTCTTGTTACTTATACCTGCACAAAGTGTGGTAAGGCCAGGGGTGAGACGGTTCCGGCCACCGGCCATGTCTGGGACGGCGGCACGGTGACAAAAGAGCCGGATTGTGCTGTCAAGGGTGTCCGGGAATACAGCTGTACCAAGTGCCAGACCAAAAAGACAGAGGATATTCCGGTAAAAGGACACACCTGGGGTGTGGGAACTGTGGTGACAGAGCCTACCTGTACCAATACTGGAAAACGGAGTTATGAGTGTACGGAGTGCGGTACCAAAAAGACAGAGAAGATTCCGGCCAACGGCCATGTCTGGGATGGTGGTGAGGTGACGAAGCAGCCAGGATGCGAGACGCCAGGTACGATTACCTATTCCTGTACTGTGGAAGGATGCAGGGGAACCCAAAGAGAATCTATTCCTGCCAATGGCCATTTATATAATTATGGAGAGATAACAAAAGAGCCTGCCTGTGAGCAGCCAGGTGTTCGGATTAGTGAGTGCCAGACCTGTGGCAATACGATTCGGATATCGATTCCGGCTACTGGTCATAATTACAATGCCGGGACAGTTTTACGGGAACCTAGTTGTACCCGCACGGGTGTCACCAGGCGTGAGTGCCTGACCTGTGGACATGCGCAGAGTATATCTACCAAGCAGCTGGGCCACGACTGGGATGAAGACTATACGGTGGATGAGGAGCCAACCTGCCGTAAAAATGGCAGCAAGTCCATCCACTGTTCCCGGTGCAGTGCCATAAAAGGAGGCGCTGCCGTTATTAAGGCCCTGGGCCACGATTGGGGGACAGGAACAGTAAAGATTCCGGCCACCTGTATCACCGAGGGTCTCAGGGAATACAAGTGTCAGAGGGATGGCTGCATCAGTTCGAAAGAGGAAGTGATTTCAGCAACAGGGCACAACTATGAGGAGAATATCACGCTGGATGTTGTTCAGACCTGCGATACGCCGGGTCAGGAATCCCGCCATTGTACGGAATGTGATGCCATAACGGATGTTCATGTCATTCCGGCAGATGGACATCGGTGGAGTGCCTGGACTCAGAAGAGCCCGGCAGACTGCACCACGGCAGGAGAGAGAGCCCGTACCTGCCAGGTTTGCTCCAAGGAGGAGACTGCTGGTATACCGGCCACCGGACACAACCGGAATGCTTCCGGCACCTGCGCTAACTGTGGCGATACAGCTTCGTATGAAAAAACGGTGGCTGCCGATTGGGGTTATACTCTGAATGAGACGGATAAAATTATTACCCTGCGCCTTTATAAAGGTACGAAGGAATATATTATCATTCCAAAGACCCTGGATGTGGTAAAAGAGGGAGTAACGACCACCTATACAGTAGCGTTTAAGGAATGTGAGGGACGGGAGAGTACAGGTATTTTCACCTCTAACAGCCGGCGTTGTGAGATAAAGGGAGTCTCTCTGGATGCGGATATGCAGATTGAAGACATGAAGTATTTCTTCTATTCCTGCAAATCCCTGGAGGAGGTAAGCAACCTGCCGTCTGCGGTGAAAAAACTCTATGCCACATTTAAGAACTGCGAAAGCCTGGTGTCTGTTTCCGGTCTGCCAGAAGGCATTGAGGAAATGAAGAACACCTTTGAGGGATGTACTTCTCTTCAGGCGGCTCCGACGATTCCGGATAGTGTGACAAATCTGTATGCGGCGTTTAAGGATGCGAAAAATCTTACAGCGGCGCCGGTGATTCCGGCAGGAGTTTCCAATATGTCCTGGACCTTCAGCGGGTGTGAGAGCCTGTTGATGCCTCCGGAACTGCCAGAGGCTCTGACAGAAATGACAAACACCTTCCATAACTGTACTTCGCTTTGGGAAGTGCCAGCTACGATTCCGAAAGGAGTGAAGCGTCTGACCATGACCTTCTATGGCTGTACGTCTCTGACGATAGCCCCGGCGGTGCCTTCTACCGTGGAGGTTATGGAATATACGTATAAAAACTGCACGGGCCTGACTTATGCGGCTCCTATACCGTCTGCCATTACCAAGACAGAGGTATTTGCCGGCTGCCCGTTGCTGAATTAAGAGGAATGATTAAAAATATGAATGATATGAAAAAAATTGGGAAATTACCCATTTGTCTGATACTGATGTTTACACTGGCTCTGACCGCCTGTACCAACGGCCAGACAGGTGAGACGAACCGAACCGGGGATAGCGGTTCCGGCACCGGTTCAGCTGTGTCGGAATCTTCTGTGACAGACCGTTTCGTTAGTGACAAGGAGGGGCCGGCACTAAAGGATTTGTATGCCGATTATTTTATGATGGGAGCTGCCATCAATGGCTCGGATAAGTCAACAGCCGCCATCCATCATGAGGGAATGTCTGCCATATTAAAAAAGCACTATAATTCTACTACCCTCAGCAATCTGATGAAGCCGGCCTATCTGTTGGACGAAAAGGCAAACAGTAAGGAAGGGAAAAAAGACCCGGATACCACTGTGGTGAAGGTGAACTTTGATTCCTGCAAAGAGAGTCTGGACTTTTGTCAGGAAAACGGTATTCAGATGCGGGGACACACGCTGGTATGGCATAATCAGACGCCGGCCTGGTTTTTCAAAAAAGGATATAAAGAAAGCGGCGACTATGTCAGCAAAGAGGTAATGGAAAAGCGCATGGCGAATTATATTAAAAAAGTGCTTACCTATTGCCAGGACAATTATCCAGGTGTTGTGTACTGCTGGGATGTAGTCAATGAGTGCGTGGACGACAATGGCGCTTCGGCAGATGCCAGTGACGGCTGGAACTGCCGTACCACCTTTAACGGAGACGATAATTACTGGTATGCCACCATGGGTACGGATTATGTTTACAAAGCCTTTGAGTATGCGAGGAAATATGCGGCAGAGGGCGTGAAACTGATATACAACGACTATAATGTGTTTCAGCCGGAAAAACGGGATAACATCTATGCCCTAGTCAGCAAATTGAAGGAAAAGGGTCTGATTGACGGAATCGGCTTACAGCCTACGGTGAATCTTTACTATCCTTCGGAGCTGAAGGGGAGCAGTGATGACAGTTTTGAAACCTGTCTGAAAAAGTATGCAGAACTGGGGCTGGAGCTTCAGGTTACCGAGTTGAGTTTTCTGATTGACGAGGAGAATGGCACCAGGGATGAAACTACGTTGGGCTGTCAGGCGGACCGTTACCAGGAGATGTTTGAATTGCTCAAGGAGATGGACACCGCCTCCGGCGGACCATGCAATATAACCAGTGTTTCCATTTTTGGTATCTGTGATGATTATCCCCTGTATGATGACCATGTGCAGTGTCTGTATCTGTGGGATAAGGAATGCGAGCCAAAGGAATCTTTCTACCGGGTTCGTGAAGTGGGAGAACGGTAGCATAACGATGCCAATTTGCTAAAGTAAGAATTTTTAACAGGGTGCCCTGTACTGTGAGTGTCTGCTCATGGTGCAGGGCACCTTTTTGCCGCTAACTGTTTTATCACAGTTTTTGGATAGAATAGTTTATGGTTTTTTTCTTTTATTTGTAATACAATAGGGGCATGGAAAATGTTGCGAAGCAAAAATCATGTAAAATGGAGGCAGATATGAAAGCAAAAATCAAAGCAGACAGAGAAAAGATAATTAGTAAAATTGACGACCGCCTGTACGGCTCTTTTATTGAGCATCTGGGACGTGCGGTTTATAATGGCATTTATGAGCCAACCCACGAGACGGCAGACGACATGGGATTCCGCCAGGATGTCATGGACACCATCCGGGACATGAAGGTGCCGCTGGTGCGTTATCCGGGCGGTAATTTTGTGTCCGGCTATCACTGGGAGGACGGCACGGGAGACAAGGCGAAGCGGCCGAAGCGGATGGAACTGGCCTGGAGCTCCATTGAGACCAATGAGGTAGGCATTGATGAATTTCAGGAGTGGGCAAAGCGTGTGGATACGGAAATTATGATGGCAGTGAATCTGGGAACCAGAGGGCCGGAAGAGGCAGGTAATCTGGTGGAATACTGCAATTCGGTTACTGATACAAAGTACGCCAATATGCGCCGGGAAAATGGTTTTGATAAGCCCTTTGGCATCCGTACCTGGTGTCTGGGCAATGAGATGGACGGGCCGTGGCAGATTGGACACAAGACGCCGCAGGAATATGCCCGTACAGCCTGTGAGGCGGCCAAAATTATGAAGTGGACGGATGATTCCATTGAACTGGTGGCCTGCGGAAGTTCCCATCTGAATATGGAAACCTTTGGAGAATGGGAGGAAACGGTGCTGCGGGAGGCCTACGACCATATTGACTATCTTTCCCTGCACAATTATTATGGTAACCCGGATAATGACACGCCGGGATATCTGGGATGTTCTCTGGATATGGATTCCTTTATCACCCAGGTGGTTGCCATCTGCGATAAAATCCAAAAGGAGAAGAACAGTGAAAAATCCATTCATCTTTCCTTTGATGAGTGGAATGTATGGTTCCATTCCTCGGAGCAGGACAAAAAGATTCCGAAATGGCAGGTTGCACCGCCGCTGCTGGAGGATATTTACAATATGGAGGATGCGTTGGTGGTGGGCTGTCTTTTGAATACACTGATAAAGCATTCCGATCGTGTGAAAATCGCCTGTCTGGCCCAGCTTGTCAACGTTATTGCGCCGATTATGACTGTAAATGACGGAAAGGTATGGCTGCAGACCATTTTCTATCCTTACATGTATGCCTGCCGTTATGGCCGGGGGGAGGCGCTGAAAACCGAAGTAGAATGTGAGACTTATGCTGCTGGCGGTAAGGAGGCCATTCCTTATGTGGACTGCTCTATGGTGTGGAACGAAAAAGAAAAGGAACTGACACTTTTTGCTGTCAACCGGAATCTGGAGGATGCAGTGGAGCTGGCACTGGAAATACAGGGCTTTGGGGAATGGGAACTGCGGGAGCACTGCCTGCTGAACCATGAGGATATGAAGGCAGTGAACTCCCCGGAGAAACCGGATGTGGTGGCACCGAAGGAAGGCAGTGGAGTAATGGGAAATACGGTGGCATTAGAACCTCATTCCTATAACATGCTCCGCTTTGGTGTGAAATAGAAATACGGTTGGCACCGTCGTGCTGCCCAGGGGAAAATTTTTGTGGTAAAAATTTCTTTTCTATGTTATGATACGATACAGAAATGCGGTGAAAAAAACGTATAGGAAAGAAATATAGAAAAGAGGAGCAATATGATACGAGACCATTTTCATAGGAACAGACCGATTTATTCCATAGAGGTTTTCCCACCCAAGAAGGACACCGACGTGTCGGTAATATATGATACGCTGGATGAATTTAAGACATTACACCCGGATTTTATCAGTGTAACCTATGGAGCCGGGGGAAATACGGTGGAAAATACTTTTGCCATTGCCTCTTATATTCAGAATCAGTGTGGCATTGAGGCGCTGACGCATCTGACCTGTGCTTCCATTCCGGATAAACTGTTTCTGACGAATTTTCTGACGAATTTATATCGGAACGGTATACATAATCTGCTGGCTCTGCGGGGAGACCAGCCGGTTTGGATGAGCGACGAGCAGTTTGCTTCCCGCTACTATAACCATGCGTCGGATTTAATCGCAGATGTTAAGGAGACGTATAATTTTGGTGTGGCAGGCGCCTGTTATCCGGAGGTACACCAGGAGGCCGCCAGTCTGGCAGAGGATGTTGCCAATTTGAAAATCAAGGTGGAGCAGGGGGTAGATTTTCTGATTACCCAGATGTTTTATGATAATGACGCATTTTTCCGCTTTATGGAAGAGATTCGCCGGACAGGAATTGAGGTGCCGGTACTTGCGGGACTGATGCCGATTACTTCTGCCAGCCAGGTAGATAACATTGTAGGGCTTTCCGGGACGACAATTCCTGAGGAACTGACACGGATGCTGGATGCCTATAAAGACAACCCGGCAGATGTGAAAAAAGCCGGCCTGGAATATACCAGGAAACAAATGGAGGATTTGCTTAAGCATGGAGTAGAAGGGATTCATCTGTATTCCATGAATAAGGTGGAGACTGCCAAAGCGATTTATGAGTAATTTCTTGAGTTTTCCCAGGGCGCTTCTGCTGCATATTCACTCATCACTTTCTGTGATGAGTGCTTTTTACACATAGAAATCAAAACACGGAAACTCAAGAAATTTTATGTGGAAAAATTATACAATATGTGCTATAATCTCTTTGTCACAAAATTTGTGGCAATACAAAAAAGAAAGGCGGAGAAAAATGAGAAAGACAAAAAAGAGTATATCTGTATTTTTGGTGCTTGTGATGGGTATCTGCATGCTGACTGGATGCAAGAAAGATTTAAGCGGTAGCCAATATGTAGGAACATACCAACTGGTAGGATTGAATGGACAGGAATTGACCCAGGAACAGCAGGAAGCTGCTGCTGCTTCCCTTGTCTTAAATAGTGATGGTACAGTGACTCTGACAGTAGGTGAACAAAGCGACACTGGTAAATGGGAAGAAAATGATAACGGTGTGACTATTTCCAATGAAGATGGCGGCAGTCCCGTTGAGTTTACTATGAGTGATGGCAAACTTACCGGTGCTTACAGCGGCATGGAAATGGTGTTCCAGAAATAGTAGTACAGAACATGATGTCAAAAAGAAGCCAGTAAATGCTGGCTTCTTTTTGACATAAGAGGGATTCGCAAAGCGTAGCCCTCGTTGTCTGACATAAGAGGGACTCGCAAAGCGCAGCTCTCGTTGTTTTCTATTATATCTTTCTAGCGGCCACAGCAGTGCTTGTATTTTTTGCCGCTTCCGCATGGACATGGATCATTTCTTCCCACCTTGCGGTTTTCATTATGGACAGTACCGGATTTTTTCTGTTCGAGATATAATTCCTTCCGGCGTTCCTTTGTCAGGAGGTCATCCCACTGCGGAAGGTTATACAGCCATTCGGCATTACAGCCCACCATGTTGTAGTACAGTTTTTCCAAGTCAATGTCAATTTTGACAGTGGTATCTTTCTCCATGGTATCAATGGGATTTTCCTCTTTCAGGCTTTCATTAATACCGTCTAAAAAGCCCACCATCATGGAAAGAGGTACATCATATTTGGCTGCCAGTTCTTCCACTGTTCCCTCTACAATATCCGAAGGACTGGATAATAACTGTTCGTATATGCCTTTTTCCAGGGCAAAATAATTCTGCCAGAATTTTTCCCCGTCCTTTGAATTTTGCATTTCTTCACTATATGCGTAATCACGCCATTCCTGTAATAATGCCATCGTTTTACCCTCATTTCTGTAATCTGTAAATTTGTTTTCCTGACAGTAATGAATATAGCATAAAATGGAAGGAAATACAATTCAAAAAAAATTAAAAATTTTTTATTTTTTTGAATAAAGGAAAAAGAAGTGGCAACAATACTATTAACAGCAGTACAGGGCCGATTCCCCCTCTGCTCTGTACTGTTGTATTCTACCTATGAAAAGGTTGAATACTTATCCTCCCCTTTTGAATATCCTGTCACTGGCCAAGGCGCCGGTGGCGGGATATTTTTTGTGGTGCCATCGTGCTGCTATACGCCAAAACAAGGGAAAAAATTACAAAATGCAAAAACTCAAGTGCAATTTATTATTGACAAATCAATGAAAAAAATGTATGATGTTCAAGTGAGTGGCGGATGCCTCTGCAGGCGGTCGTTACGAATTTAGGGGCATAGTTCATCGGTAGAATAAGAGTCTCCAAAACTCCTGAGTCGGGTTCGATTCCTGATGCCCCTGTATTAGTTAAGAAAGAATGCCATAATCGGCAGAGTCCGGTTATGGCATTTTTATCTTATAGGAAAGTTCTCCCCTGCTAAGCGAAAAA
The DNA here is from genome assembly GCA_022510605.1 of Lachnospiraceae bacterium. GTDB lineage: Bacteria > Bacillota > Clostridia > Lachnospirales > Lachnospiraceae > Eubacterium_F. The sequence goes on along the minus strand of JAFLTB010000003.1, from coordinate 49,162 downwards.
CGCCATGCGTTTTTCAGAGAGGGCGCGTTTCTCAGCCGCCCTTTTTTGTGGGCTGCCATATGAACGACAAGGTTTCCGTGTAAGGTGGCAGAAGAAATCAAAGGTACAGTGTTTTGAAATGGAGGGAAACATGAGAAGAAAAATTAAGGTGCTGTTGTTTTTGCTGCTGCTTGGAACAGGAATTGTTACCAGCATTCAGGGAAAGGCGGCAGAGGCCGAAGAAAAAACCATTGTTCAGATTGAGGTGACAGATACGGCGCTGGAGGTGTCCTATGGCAGTCAGTTTGACGTGTCGGATGTCAATTTATTAGTGCATTACAGCGATGGCACAGTAGCGGAGGCAAAGCCGGATGCTATTTCTATCGTAGATACTTCCAAATTGGGAACTCAGACCATCACCATACAATATAAGGAAATGATGGTGGAGTATACCCTTCTTATTGTGCCGAGACAAGTAACGGGAGTCCGCATGAAAAAAGGAACCAAAACCACTATGACCGTCACCTGGGATGCTTTAGAGGAAGCGGAAGGCTACGAAATTTATACGGCGGCCAAAGAAAATGGTAATTATACACTGAAGGGCAGTACAGAAAAGAATGAGTACACCTTTGAAAATATGGAGCCGGGGAAGATTATTTATGTTAAAATCCGGGCGGTATCCGGCGACGTGGCGGGAGACGATTCTGAAGTAGCGCCGGTTGCGCCAAAGCCGGATAAGGTAACAGGCATTCAGGCCACGGGGGCAGTTAAGACTAAAATCACTATTACCTGGACAGAGGCGGCGGGAGCCACCGGTTATGCGATATACTATCGGCTGGCTTCAGACAGTACATATACCCTGGCGGGCACGACAGAGAAATTAACCTATCAGATTACTGGCTTAAAAGCGGGGCAGGATTATTATATTATGGTATATGCCTATGCAGCGGACATAAGCAATCTCAGTGACCCATCGGCGGTATCCTTCTATGGTACGGCGCCCAAAATTCCGGAGATTTCAGAATTAAAGGGCGGGGATAAACGAGTAAAAGTATACTGGAAAAAATGCACAGGGGCCGAGCAGTTCCGCATTTATATCTCTACAAGTGCCTCGGATGGCTTTACCCTGGCGGCCACAGTCTCGTCAGAGGAGCCCAGGCTATACGGTATAGATGGACTTTTACAGAAAAAGAAATATTATGTCAAGATGGTATCGGTGCGCACCGTTTCCGGGATGGAGTTGACCTCGGAATCCACAGTAAAAAATGCCACCACCAAAAAAGCCACAGCGACCAGCACAGCAGCCAAGTATTACAGCACAAAGAAGAAATTTCAAAACTCCCCTGCTTATAAAAAATATAAGGCTTTCCGCAAGCAGATTGTCTATAACAAGAGTTACATTGTTCCGGGGCTGAAAGTAACCAATGTGGCGGGCTTCAATACCACCCGGATGGTGCCCCAGAGTATCACCTTTGCCAAAAAGTATCTGCTGATATCCGCCTATGATTACTCCAAGGCACAGGAATCCGTCATTTATATTATGGAGCGGAAGACACGGGAGTACATTACTTCTCTGGTGCTTCCCCATAAAGGCCACGTAGGGGGGATGGCCTTTGACGGCACAAACCTGTGGATAGCCTATGGAAAAAATTTGCAGTGCATCAAGTATTCCGTAGTAAAGAATGCGGCCCTGTCAGGAAAGGCCTATACGGAGATTTACCACTTCACCACCGTAGCAGCCATGCCGGAGACCGTGTCCTATGTGGCATATTATCAGGACAGGGTGTGGGCAGGAGCCTACAATGAAAAGAGTAAGAAATATATGTACGGCTATTCCATTGCCAGTAAAACCGGAGTGCCCGTGCTGACACAGACCAACCGCATGCTGATGCCGAATCGCACCCAGGGGGTGGCCTTTACCACGGAAGGGAAAATGATTATTTCCCGCTCCTGCCAGACCAAGAAGGGACGTTCCGGCTTCATATGCCGGCTTGAGACCTACAATCCCACCTGGAATCTTTCCAATTATTCGCTGAAGAAAAACAAACGGAAAAAAATAGTGAAGATGCCGCCGATGAATGAGGGTATTGCCATCTATGGTGCGTATACGTACATTATCTATGAATCACCGGCCTTTTTCGAGTGTCCGGCCCCGGTAGACCGGGTGGCGGCGTTTAAGACAAAAAAGATTAGCGGATGACAGCCATCGTGCTGACAATAATAACGAAAAAGAATGAATTTAGGGGTACCCCTATGCCCGGTTTTGTATTATAATGTTTTTTGTATTATGATATTACCGCAGGCGGGGGAGCCCGTTTTTGTGAGATTAAGGAGAAGGAGCTTTTAGATATGAAGGGACCAGCAGCACCAAAGGACCCGGTGGAGAAAAGACCGTGTCTGTATGTTGTTTTAGACAAAACCATTTCAGGAATGAAAGAAAAGGATGGCGTATGCCGGGATTATGTATATCTGGAGGGAAGACTGATTGACCAGGTCAGATTTACCTCGGGGGATATTGAGGAAGATATTTTGAACATGCTTCCGAAAATGGAGACCTTCCGTAAATTGGTACATAGCGTAGGAGTCAGCCTGAAGGCAGTAGAGCCGGAAGATAGGGAGGATACGGTAGAATTCCAGTTCCAGTGCTACGGGAAGACGGATAAATACACCACCGGGACAATCATGGAAATGACCTGTCCCTGCACCGGAGAGGAACTGGTGATACCGGTGGAGGCTTACCCGGTGAATGAGGACGACGACCAGTTTGGCTCCTTCAATTTCATCTTCCCGAAAGAAAACCGCAATATGACCCTGACGGTTAAATTTTACTTAAACGATGGCTATGAGGTGCCGGAAATCCAGGTGGACCCACCGGTGCAGTTTGATTCGGATGATTACAAAAAAATGATAGCAAATTCCCTTGTTTCCACCGGGAATAATTATCGTTTGAAAAAGGTGATTGAAAAGGCAAAAAGAGGTGAGCCGGTAACCATCGCCTATATTGGCGGCTCCATTACCCAGGGAGCCGGTGCCAAGCCGATTAATACGTTGTGCTATGCCTACCGTTCCTGTCAGGCTTTCTGTGATTTGTTTGCGCCTGGCGGCGATAATGTCCATTATGTAAAAGCCGGCGTAGGTGGCACTTCCTCTGAGTTTGGTATGGTTCGCTATGACCGGGATGTGACAAAGGACGGCGAAATCAAGCCGGATTTAGTCGTGATTGAATATGCGGTAAACGATGAAGGGGATGAAACAGAGGGCGTCAGCTTTGAGAGCCTGGTGCGGAAAGTGCTTCAGGCAGAAAATAAGCCGGCCGTGCTGCTGAACTTTGCCGTATTTATGAGCGACTGGAATTTGCAGGAGCGGCTACAGCCTATTGGCGAGCGGTATGAACTGCCGATGGTCAGTGTGAAGGATGCAGTGACACCACAGTTTGAAAAGAGCAATATTATTACCAAGAGACAGTTTTTCTATGACATCTATCATCCAACCAACGACGGACACCGGATTATGGCAGACTGCATTGCCCATCTGTTTGAGGCCGTGGACAAAGAGGAGATGGCAGATGAAGATATTTCTCTGGATAAAGAGCCGGTATATGGCATCCAGTTTAAGGATATAGAGCGCTTTGACCGGAAAAATGCGGTCGAGTATGCCGAGGTAACGGCGAAGGGCTACGAGGGCGTTGATACAGAAATTCAGTATGTGGAGCGGGATATGGATTTAACCGCTTCGCCGGAATTTCCGGATAACTGGATGAATGACGGCACCACCGAAGGGGCAGAATTTTCCATGAAGCTTACCTGCAAAAATCTGGTGGCTGTTATCAAGGATTCCGGCTCATCGGAATTTGGCACGGCGGATGTCTACGTGGACGGAAAGGCAGTTAAGAGCATTAATCCGCTGGACAATGGATGGAATCACTGTAACGCCCAGATTTTAATAGATGAAAAAGAGAGCGGGGAGCACCAGGTTGTGTTCCGCATGAAAGACGGAGACGCCGGAAAGAAATTTACCATTCTGGGATTTGGTGTAACCAGATAGACAGCATTGGCGCAAAGAGAAGCGCAGAAAAGGAAGAAAATATGTATGAACTGCTTGCCCGGGACGGAAAGGCAAAGCGGGGACGTCTTACGACGCCCCATGGAATTATTGAGACACCGGTGTTTATGAATGTGGGAACCGTGGCGGCTATTAAGGGAGCCGTGTCCACTGTGGATTTGGAAGAAATCGGGACACAGGTGGAATTATCCAATACCTATCATCTGCATGTGCGTCCCGGGGACGACGTAATTCGCAAACTGGGCGGACTGCATAAATTTATGAACTGGCATCGGCCGATACTGACAGATTCCGGAGGGTTTCAGGTATTTTCCCTGGCGGGACTCAGACGAATCAAGGAAGAAGGAGTGTATTTTAACTCCCACATCGACGGCCGGAAGATTTTCATGGGGCCCGAGGAGAGTATGCAGATACAGTCCAATCTGGCCTCCACCATTGCCATGGCCTTTGATGAATGTCCGCCTCACCCGGCCACCCGGGATTATATGCAAAATTCCGTGGAGCGGACCACCCGCTGGCTGAAGCGGTGTAAAGAGGAGATGGACAGGCTCAATGTCCTGCCGGATACCATTAACAAAAAGCAGATGCTCTTTGGTATCAATCAGGGAGGTACTTTCGAGGACATCCGTATCGAACATGCCTGTCAGCTCCGGGAACTGGATTTGGATGGCTATGCTCTGGGAGGTCTGGCGGTAGGCGAGAGTCATCAGGAGATGTATCGGATTCTGGAGGTGACAGTGCCCCACCTGCCGTTAGAAAAGCCGGTCTATCTTATGGGAGTGGGCACCCCGGAAAATATTTTGGAGAGTGTGGAGCGGGGCGTGGACTTTTTTGACTGCGTGTATCCGGCCAGAAACGGGCGGCATGGACATGCTTACACCAATTATGGCAAGATGAATCTGGCCAATGCCCGGTATGAACTGGATGATAAGCCCATTGAGGAAGGATGCCCGTGTCCGGCCTGCCGGCATTACAGCAGGGCCTATATCCGGCATCTTCTGAAGGCAAAAGAAATGCTGGGACTTCGATTATTGGTCTTGCATAATCTTTACTTTTATAATACAATGATGAAAGAAATCCGGGAGGCCATTGAGGCACAGAACTTTTCCGGGTACAAAAAGCAAAAGCTGGAGCGCATGGCTTCCGGCGAAAATATTTGAAGGAATGATTTTAGGAGGTAACTCATGACAGGACAGAGCGTAGGAATTATTTTACTTTATGTTGTTATTATCGGAGCATTTTATTTAATTGCCATCCGTCCGCAGAAGAAGAAGGAAAAAGAGCATCAGGCTCTGGTTTCCGCTGTAGAGGTGGGAGACAGTATTTTGACCACCAGTGGCTTTTACGGCGTAGTCATTGATATGACGGACGAGGTTGTCATTGTGGAATTTGGAAGCAATAAAAACTGCCGTATTCCCATGAAAAAGGAAGCGATTGTGGAAGTAGAGAAAGCATAATGGCCAGAGGGGCTGAAAGGAGGAATGGGACATGCCATTTATTGATTCCAAGGTAACAGTAAAGATTTCACCGGAGAAAGAGGAAGCCATCAAACAGAAACTGGGACAGGCGTCTGCGATTATCGGCAAAAGCGAAAGCTTTCTGATGGTTGGCTTTGAAGATGAATATACACTGTATTTCAAGGGGGCCAAATGTGAGAAGGCGGCCTTTGTAGACGTAAAACTTTTTGGAAGCGCCAGCAGCCAGGCCTACAGCCAGATGACGGCAGAAATCTGCAGCATCTATGAAGAAGAACTGGGGATTCCGGCAGCCAATATCTATGTGAGCTATCAGGGTACACCGGATTGGGGCTGGAATGGCGGCAATTTGTAAAAATATTGCAACAGTTTGACTTTTTTCATTGTCTAATGAAAGAACCTGGCGTCCTGGGGGGCGCCTTTTTTATCTAATAGGAGCTCCGCTTTAGCGGCGTGTTAGGAGGTATGGACAATGAAAAGGGAAATTGGATTGGTTATGGTAACTGGTATGCTTTTGCTCACTGGTTGTGGCAGTGCCGTGAATACGGCCAGCGACTCCAGTGGGGGGACGGTGTCGGAAGGAGCGGTTGAGGTGCATGGTACGGCGACAGCATCCCCCACAGCAACCCCTACGGCAGAACCCTTAGGGAGAATGGTGAAGGTGGATGGCCGATTGTACTGCGAGAGCGGGGAATGTGACGATGTTCCCACGTGTGGCACCATGGATGGAACCATTTCTTCTTCGGTATCCGGGAATAAGCGCCCGAAAAAGAATGACCAGTCAAATTTTGGGAAGGGCTACGGCTATCAATGGGCGTCGGAGGGCATTGATATCTGGATGCCAGAGGAGGAATCCTGGGTTCACTTTACCGAACAGAAGTAAAGGGGCTGCCGGGCAGAAGTGAGAGATTTTTATACTTGAGATTGCGGATAGTCCTGTGGTATGATACCAGTAGAAAACAGATTGGCACCGTCGTGCTGTATGGAGGGGAGAGGTAACTATGAAAATATTAGTAACGGGGGGAACGGGTTACATCGGTTCCCACACCTGCGTTGAATTGTTACAGAAGGGGTATGAGGTGGTGGTATTTGATAACCTGTATAACTCCAAGATGGATGTGGTGGACAAGATACAGTCCATTACCGGCAAGAGCATTCAATTTTATAAGGCAGATATGCGGGACAAGGAGAGCATGCGTCCGATTTTTGAGGAAAATACCTTCGATGCAGTGATTCACTTTGCCGGGTTAAAGGCGGTGGGAGAGTCTGTGGAAAAACCCCTGCTCTATTATAAAAACAACATTGGCGGGACACTGAACCTGTGCGAACTGATGAATGAATATAACTGTAAGAAAATTATTTTCAGTTCCTCCGCCACGGTGTACGGCGCACCTAAGACCGTGCCGATTACTGAGGATTTTCCTCTGAGCACCACGAACCCATACGGAAGCACGAAATTGATGCAGGAAGGGATTTTGTCAGACCTTTGTGTGCCAGATGAGGATTGGAGCGTGATACTGCTTCGCTATTTCAATCCCATTGGCGCCCACGAGAGCGGCCTGTTGGGAGAGAGCCCGAATGGCATTCCCAACAATCTGATGCCCTATATTATGCAGGTAGCGGTGGGCAAGCTGCCGGAGCTGGGTGTCTTTGGAGACGACTATGACACGCCGGATGGTACGGGTGTAAGGGACTACATCCATGTAGTGGACTTGGCGAAGGGACATGTCAATGCTGTGGAAAAGGTCACTAACACTAACGGGGTCAATATTTACAATCTGGGTACCGGCAACGGCTACAGCGTGCTGGATATTGTCAGGGCCTTTGAGAAGGCCAACGATATAACCATCCCGTATTCCATCAAGCCAAGGCGTGCCGGGGATATTGCCATGTGCTATGCAGACCCGAAAAAGGCGAAGGAAGAACTGGGCTGGGAGGCCCAGTATGATTTGAAAAAAATGTGCGAAGATTCCTGGCGTTTTGCCAGGATGAATCAGCAGTGATAGAAAACAGGAGGGACAGGAAGCGATGGACGCAAAGCAGACGATTGAAAGTGGAAAGGCGGTTCTTGGTATTGAGTTTGGCTCAACAAGAATCAAAGCGGTGCTGATTGATGAGCAGAGCAATCCCATTGCCTCTGGCAGCCATGAATGGGAGAACCAGTTGGTGGACAACATCTGGACCTATTCGGAGGAAGCCATCTGGGCGGGCCTGCAGGACAGCTACCAGAAAATGACGGAGGATGTGAAGAACCAGTATGGCGCCGAGGTGAAAAATCTGGCGGCCATTGGGTTTAGTGCCATGATGCACGGCTATATGGCCTTTGATGCAGAGGGAAATCTTCAGGTGCCCTTCCGTACCTGGCGCAATGCCATCACCGGGGAGGCATCGGAGAAGCTGACGGAATTGTTCCGGTATAACATTCCACAGCGCTGGAGCATTGCTCATCTGTATCAGGCAATATTAAACGGGGAGGAGCATGTAAAGGACATTTCCTTCCAAACCACACTGGCGGGATATATTCACTGGAAACTCACCGGGAAAAAAGTGCTGGGCGTAGGCGAGGCTTCCGGTATGTTCCCGATTGACATTGCCACCGGCACCTATCACTCGAAGATGGTAGAGGCCTTTGATGCTGCTGTGGCGGATAAAGGGTATTCATGGAAGCTGCTTGACATCTTCCCGGAAGTGCTGACAGCAGGGGAGCCGGCAGGAGTGCTGACGGAAGCGGGAGCGAAGCGTTTAGATATCAGCGGGAAACTGCAGGCGGGTATACCGCTTTGTCCACCAGAGGGAGATGCGGGCACCGGCATGGTGGCCACCAACAGTGTGGCCCGCAGAACCGGCAATGTGTCGGCGGGGACCTCGGTCTTTTCCATGGTGGTACTGGAAAAGGAGCTGAGCCGGGTATATCCGGAACTGGATTTGGTGACAACGCCATCTGGGGATTTGGTGGCAATGGTTCACTGTAACAACTGTACCTCGGATTTGAATGCCTGGGTTAATCTGTTCAGGGAATTTGCCGAGGCCTTTGGCATGGAAGTAGACATGAACCGTCTCTTTGGCACTCTGTATCATAAGGCCATGGAAGGCGATGCGGATGGCGGCAATCTGCTGGCTTATAATTACATATCCGGGGAAAACATCACCGGCATGGAGGAGGGACGGCCTCTCTTTGTCCGTACTCCGAACAGCAAATTTAACCTGGCTAACTTTATGCGGGTTCATCTGTATACCGCCCTGGGAGCCCTGAAAATGGGTATGGACATTCTGCTCAAGGAAGAGGGCGTCAAGGTAGATAAGCTGCTGGGACACGGTGGTTTGTTTAAGACAAAGGGCGTGGGACAGCAGATTTTAGCGGATGCTATGAATACGCCGATTTCTGTTATGGAGACCGCCGGAGAGGGCGGTGCCTGGGGCATTGCCGTGCTGGCGGCCTATATGGTGCAGAAGGCAGAGCAGGAGAGCCTGGAGGCATATCTGGAAAGCCGGGTGTTTGCCGGACAGGCAGGAAGTGAATTGTCTCCTCAGGCGGAAGGTGTCAAAGGCTTTGATGACTTCATCCGGATATATAAGGCGGGGCTTCCCATTGAACGGGCGGCTTTGGATTCCATGAAATAAAATGTAGTTTTAAGAAAAATGCGGAAATCCAGAAGAATAATTTCTTGACAAGACATGGGTTTTCAGCTATGATTTAGGAAAAGTAAAATGTAGTGCGAGAGAGGAGTACACATGTCACCCCGCCAGAGAGAGGAGTCCATCGGCTGAAAGGCTCTTTCGGAAGGAACGTGTGGAAGGTAGCTCTCAAACAGCGCTTCTGAACAGGAAAGAAAAACTTTCAGTAGGAGGCGACGGGTGGTTTCCGTTATCGGCCCAATGAGGAATGAATTGTTTCATTTGAATAAAGGTGGTACCACGGCAGAAGTTGTCGTCCTTTGCATATGCCGTGGCAAAACGCAGAACAATGGAGTCTGCCGCTATGTTGCGGCAGACTTTTTGAATATGTGGAAACAGGTGTCAGAAGAGCACTTTGGAACGGAGGTCAAAATGAGAAAAGAACTGGAAAAAACCTATAATCCCAAGGATATTGAGGATCGGCTGTATGAAAAATGGGTGTCCCAAAATTATTTTCACGCCAGTGTGAATCCGGATAAAAAGCCCTATACTATTGTCATTCCGCCGCCCAACATCACCGGGCAGCTGCACATGGGGCATGCGCTGGACAATACTCTGCAGGATATTTTAATCCGCTGTAAGAGAATGCAGGGATTTGAGACGCTGTGGATGCCGGGAACCGACCATGCTTCCATTGCCACCGAGGCAAAAATTGTAGAGGCCATGAAGGAAGAGGGCCTGACAAAGGAAGATATTGGAAGAGAAAAGTTTTTGGAGCGGGCCTGGGACTGGAAGGCCACCTATGGCGGACGCATTGTGTCCCAGTTAAAGAAGATGGGCTCCTCCTGTGACTGGGAGAGAGAACGCTTTACCATGGATGAGGGCTGTAATAAGGCAGTCAAAGAGGTGTTTGTCAACCTGTATAACAAGGGACTGATTTACCGGGGAGAGCGGATTATCAACTGGTGTCCCCACTGCCTGACCTCGATTTCGGATGCGGAGGTGAACTATGAGGACCAGAAGGGACATTTCTGGCATTTGCGCTATGCCTTTGCCGATGGGAGCGGCTATATCAATCTGGCCACCACACGGCCGGAGACCATGCTTGGCGATACGGCGGTGGCAGTGAATCCAAAGGATGAGCGCTATAAGGATTTGGTAGGAAAGATGTTGATTCTGCCAATTGTCCACCGTGAGATTCCACTGGTTGCCGATGATTATGTGGATATGGAATTTGGTACCGGCGTGGTAAAAATTACGCCGGCCCACGACCCCAATGACTTTGAGGTGGGTCTGCGCCACAATCTGCCGGTTATCAATGTAATGACAGACGATGCCAAAATTGTGGAGGACTACGAAAAATATGCGGGCATGGACCGCTACGAGGCCAGAGAGGCCATTGTAAAGGATTTGGAGGCCGAGGGAGCGCTGGTAAAGGTAGAAGACCACGACCACAATGTGGGAACCTGTTACCGCTGCGGCACTACGGTGGAGCCACGGGTATCCAAGCAGTGGTTTGTCAAGATGAAGCCGTTAGCCGGCCCGGCCATTGATGCCGTAAAGGATGGCAGGACAAAATTTGTGCCGGAGCATTTTAGTAAGACCTATTTCCACTGGCTGGAAAATATTAAGGACTGGTGTATTTCCCGCCAGCTGTGGTGGGGCCATCAGATTCCCGCCTTCTACTGTGACGATTGCGGCGAGCTGGTAGTTACGAAGGATGAGAAGGCAGTATGTCCAAAGTGCGGTAAACCGATGCGCCAGGACCCGGATACCCTGGATACCTGGTTCAGCTCTGCCCTGTGGCCGTTTTCCACCATGGGATGGCCGGACAAGACGCCGGAACTGGAGTATTTCTACCCTACCAGCACTCTGGTAACGGGATATGACATTATTCCATTCTGGGTAATGCGCATGATGTTCAGCGGACTGGAGCATACCGGAGAGGTGCCTTTTGATACCGTGTTGATTCACGGTCTGGTACGGGATTCCCTGGGACGGAAAATGAGCAAATCCCTGGGCAACGGCATTGACCCTCTGGAGGTCATTGATAAATATGGTGCAGATGCTTTGCGCCTGACGCTGGTAACTGGCAACGCACCGGGAAATGATATGCGTTTTTACTGGGAGCGGGTGGAAGCCAGCCGGAATTTTGCCAATAAGGTATGGAATGCTTCCCGGTTTATAATGATGAACTTTGCCCAGAATGAGGGGCTGGATTATGAAACCGTGAAGGCGGAGCAGTTGACTCAGGCGGATAAATGGATTCTCTCGAAGGTCAATCATCTGGCTCAGGATGTAACGGCTTTGATGGATACCTTTGATTTGGGAATTGCGGTTCAAAAAATATATGATTTTATCTGGGAGGAGTTCTGCGACTGGTATATCGAGATGGTAAAACCGCGTCTTTACAGTGATACAGACGAGACAAAAGCGGCAGCTCTCTATACCCTGAAGACGGTGTTAGTAGACGCACTGAAGCTATTACATCCGTTTATGCCGTTTATCACCGAGGAGATTTACTGCACGTTAATGGACGATGAGGAGGCCTCCATTATGGTTTCCTCCTGGCCGGTCTTTGTAAAGGAGCGGGATTTTGCTGAGGATGAAGCCAAGGTGGAGCGCATTAAGGAAGCAGTTAAGGGCATTCGGAATATCCGGGGTGAAATGAATGTACCGCCAAGCAGAAAATCTTCTGTCATTGTGGTATCGGAAAAAGACGAAGTGTTGAAAATCTTTGAGGACAACCGGGTATTCTTTGCCACGCTGGGGCTTGCAGGTGAGGTCAGCTTCCAGAAAGACAAGACGGGCATTGCCGAGGATGCGGTATCCGTTGTGATTGCCGATGGAACCATTTACATTCCTTTTGCGGAGCTGGTGGACATCGGAAAGGAAATTGAGCGTCTGAAAAAAGAGGAGAAAAAGCTCCAGGGCGAGTTAAAGCGCTCCGAGGGAATGCTTGGCAATCCAAACTTTGTCAATAAGGCGCCGGAGAAAAAAATTGCCGAGGAAAGAGAAAAGCTGGAGAAGTATAAGGGCATGATGGCCCAGGTACAGGAGCGGCTGGCCCAGCTGGAAAAATAATTTTGTGCTAGCACCATCGTGCTATTTTGAGGGCTGTCCCATTCGTACCTTTTTAATAATGAGAAAAATCCACGATTCTGAGGTGCCCCCCAAAAGTCAGACCAGAAATCTGGCGATGGGAGGTCACCTCACGGCTTCGTGGATTTTTTTATGCAGAGCAAAAAAGTATCAAAATAAAAATAACTCTATTGACACACTTTGTATTTTACAGTATGATACTGGTAAAGGAGTGGAACACTATGATTAAGGATTTTTCGAGATGTGTCCCAAGTGGCCGGTTTTACACAGGGGCGGAGCGCAAGCTGGGCATTCAGTACAAGGGGGAGAACTATATTATCAAGTTTCGGAAAAATTCAGAGGCGGGACAGAGCTGCAATCACATTTCTGAATATCTGGGCTGTCATATTTTTGAGACAGTGGGTATTGAAACCCAGGAGACATGGCTTGGCATCTACCGGGGTGAGGAGGTTGTAGTACTCAAGGATTTTACTTCGGAGAGCGAGACCTTTGTTCCCTTTAATGATGTGGGAGACAGTTCACTGGATATAGACAGGGAGCGGGTAACCTACAGTTATTCAGATATTACAGCTATGCTGAAGGAAAACCGTAAACTGACCCGTGTGGAGGAGACGGTGGATGCATTCTGGGATATTTATATTATGGATGCCTTTCTCGGGAACTTTGACCGCCACGGAAGCAACTGGGGCTTTCTGAAGAGCCAGGACAGGTATCGCCTGGCGCCGGTGTTTGACAATGGTTCCTGTCTCTTTCCCAAGCTTGCAAACGATGAACAGTGTCAGGGGATACTTCGCTCCCAGGCAGAGATGGAGAAGCGGATTTACCAGTTCCCCACTTCCCAGATTCGGCTGGATGGACAGAAGAGTTCCTATTATGAGGTTATCCGAAGCCGTCGGTTTCCGGCCTGTGACCGTGCACTGGAGCGGATGGCAGAGCGGATTGACATGGAGGCAGTCTGCAGTCTTGTGGAGAGCATTGAGCAGATGAGCGATGTGCGAAAGGAATTTTTAATCACGATGCTTACCATGCGTTATACCAGGCTGATTCGTGAGCCGTTGGAGAGGAGATGAAGCAGATGAAGCCAATTAACCGGGATTATGAGCCGTTAAATGAATATACAACCCCTTTACCCGGCCAGCCGGATTATGTCAATGCGGGAATTATCAAGGCTGTAGGGCGGTATGGAGAGAAGTATTGTGTGGGACAGATTGAGTACCAGCATTTTTTCAATGAGGAATACCAGTACATTATTACCCCCTACTGGGATGTGATAGACGGGCTGGATACCTCAGTCTTTCAGGGGATTCCAGGAATTTCCATGGAGCTGCGGTTAGAGAAGTATTATCGGGTCAATATGCAGCCAGTCTTTATCACCGAGAGAAGTCCTTCAAAAAACCGGGAGGATTTGTGGGAACTGATGGAGTCGGTGGGCCTGGATTATTATGACCGTTTTGAATGGCTGATTCGCACCTCTCTTGTCTGTGGCAACGACAATCTGATTGTGGAGCGCTGCCGGGAGAAGTCTGTGGAGTTATCCTACGAGAGCGCAAAGGACTGTGTGGAGCAGTTACAGCGGGGCGACCAGGTGATGATTGACAGCCAGAGCAGTATTTCCCGGAATCCGGCGGTATATACAGAGAAGCTTTTGCGTTTGCTGGGGACAGGGGCAGTGGTTTCCTTTGAAAAGGAGGGACTGCGGATTGATGGGGAGAATCGGGATAGTGTGATGATGGTATTGCGCCAGCAGTATTATGCGGCGAAGCTGTTAGAGAGACAGCATCGCCAGACTGGTATAGAGAAGGCGAAGAGGCAGGGAGCCTACCGGGGGCGGAAGAAGATTTCGGTGGATGCGGGCCGTCTGCACCGGGTAGCGGAGCTGTTTCATGCCAAAAAAATAAGTGAAAAACAGGCGATGGAGCGGCTGGGGATTGCCTCCCGCTCCACCTTCTATCGGAGAATGAAGGAGGCTTCTGGGAAGGACTCCTGATTTCAACAGAGAATTCTTTTATTCTGTCGAATTTTTCCGATATTTCCTACTTGCTTTTTTGCCTGAAACTGGATATTATAATATTATATGACAGGATACTTTTACCAATGGAGAGAAGGGAGGTCAGTGCAGTGCTGAATTTTGAGGAAGAACTGGAAAAATTCCAGCCCAGCATGGACGTAGAAAAAGTAGAGGATGTTGTGTATAATAATAATCTGGCAGATGTGACGGATATAGTGAAAGAACTGATACAGGATGTAAAGGGTACGTTGTAATAGATAGATGGAGGAAACGAGAACATGAGATGCCCACGATGTGATGCCAACATAAGCGAGAATGCGGGACGCTGTAATTTCTGTGGACAAGACCTGGCGGTGGTACAATATGTCCGGCGGGTTTCCAATACCTATTACAATCTGGGCCTTGAAAAGGCAGAAGTACGGGATTTGTCAGGCGCTGTCGCCATGTTGAAAAAAAGTTTGCAATTTGACAAGAGAAATACCCATGCAAGAAATCTGCTGGGGTTAATTTACTATGAAATGGGAGAAACAGTGACTGCTCTTAGTGAGTGGGTACTGAGTAAATATTTGCAGCCTGAGCAAAACGAGGCGGATTACTATATTAATACGATACAGAAAAATCAGACGGCTTTGGATGTTACGAACCAGACCATTAAAAAATACAATGCGGCATTGTCGTCAGCCAAGGCGGGCAATGAAGATTTGGCTATTATCCAGTTAAAAAAAGTAGTCAGTCTGAATCCTCATTTTGTGAGGGCACAGCAGCTGCTGGCATTATTATATATTTATACAGAGGATTATCAAAAGGCGGCAAAGTGCCTGAATCGGGCCAGGCGGATTGATTATAACAATACTACTACTCTGCGGTATATGCAGGAGGTGGGCGACCGGACGGCGGCCGTCACTGGAAAAAACAACACTGCCTCGAAGAAGCCGCCGAAGAAAGACCCTCTTGCCAATGTGACTCCGGTGGGGACGTATCAGGAAGAAAAACGCTCCATGATGCCGGTGGTACAGGTTATGATGGGTGTGGTAATCGGGATTATAGTGTGTTTTGTACTGATTCGTCCGACCCTGCAAAAGGGAAGCGGAGACAGCGGCAGTCAGATTTCCGAGACGAATGAGCAGTTGTCGGTTCAATCTTCCCAGATTTCCAGTCTGGAGACGGAGCGGGACAATCTGAAAAAAGAAATTAAGAAGTTGGAAAAACAGATTGAGGATGCAGATTCAGAGGCACAAAAAAAATCAGAAAGCTATGAAAAACTATTGACTGGTCTGAAATATTATCTGGAGGATGATAAGATTCAGGCAGCGGTGGCAGTGGCCGACTGCAAGAAGTCGGATTTTGGTACTGCCGATGCCAAGCAACTATATACGCTGATTGGCAATGTTTCGGACTCCGAGATTTCCTCTTTGGTAAGCCATGGAATGAGTCAGATGAATACCTCCTATGATGAGGCCATTGCCACGTTTAAGCAGGTACTTGCCCTGGATGAGGATAATCAGGATGCCATGTTCTATATGGCCCGCTGTTACCAGCAGCAGGGTAAAAATAAAAAGGCAAAGAACTGGTACGAAAAGGCGATTCAGGTAGATGATACCTCCTCTGTGGCCACACAGGCAGAGCAGTATTTAGGGGAAGTAGAAGAAGCGCTGGGCGAAACCTCCGCCACACCGGAGCCGTAGAAAAATACAAAATAGAAAAACAACCCAAAGACCTACAGAAGAAGGATTCATTTTTCTGTGGGTCTTTTTATTATTGAAAAAAACGGCTGTCAGTATGCCGTTGTTTGAAAAGGAGGCAGAGAAGGTGGAAAAATTCTCATTGGAGCGAAACGGCTCCACTTTGATTTTGCACATCAGTGAAGAACTGGACCATCACATAGCGGTTCAGGTGAGTAAAACGGTAGATACCCAGATTGAGAAAGGAAATTTAAAAAATCTGATTTTTGATTTTAGCGGAATGACCTTTATGGACAGCTCTGGTATCGGCATGGTAATGGGACGCTATCGGAAAATGAATTTTTTGGGAGGACAGACGTATGTGACGGGCATTGGGGAGGGAGTGGACCGGATTTTTTCCATGTCGGGCCTGTACCGCCTCATTCCAAAATACGAAGAAAGGACACGGAAAGTATAATGAAAAAAAATGAAATCACCTTTATTTTTGACAGTAATTCGGAAAATGAAAGTCTGGCAAGGACAGTGATTGCCGCATTTATTACCCGTTTGGACCCCACGCTGGAGGAACTGGCAGATGTCAAGACGGCAGTTTCCGAGGCAGTGACAAATGCCATCATCCACGGGTATGAGGGAATGGAAGGCAAGATTACGATACATAGCCGGATTGAAGACGATACCATATGGATTGAAGTGTGTGATAAGGGGGTGGGGATTTCCGACATCACCAAGGCAATGGAACCCTTATACACCACCAAACCGGAAATGGAGCGTTCAGGTATGGGCTTTGCCTTTATGGAGGCCTTCATGGATGATTTGGAGGTTGTTTCGGAAGAGGGAAGCGGTACGACAGTGCGGATGCGAAAGACCATCTACAGTGCGCTGAATATGTCATAGGGGAGTCTGCCAATGGAAACCATCGAACTTATCCGACAGTCACAAAGAGGGGATAAATTGGCAAGGGAACAGGTGATAAAGGAAAATATGGCGCTGGTCTACAGCATTGTCCGCCGGTTTGCCGGCAGAGGATATGAACTGGAGGATTTAGGCCAGATTGGGGCCATTGGGCTGATTAAGGCAGTGGATAATTTTAATCTGGATTATGAGGTGAAATTTTCTACCTATGCGGTGCCATTAATTACCGGGGAAATCAAGCGTTTTCTGCGGGATGATGGAATGGTAAAGGTCAGCCGTTCCCTAAAGGAAAATGGATGGAAAATCCGTCAGGCAGCAGAACGGCTGGCGGGGGAACTGGGACGGGAGGCAACCCTGGAAGAGTTAGGGGCGGCCACGGAATTGAAAAAAGAGGATATTGTAATGGCGCTGGAAGCGGGAGGAGAGGTGGAATCTCTCCATAAACCGGTTTTTTTGAAGGAAGGAAGTGAGATTTCCCTGATGGACAGAGTTCCATCGGGACAGGACGAGAGTGAAAGAGTTCTGAACCGGCTTCTGCTCAGGCAGCTGCTAAAAGAACTGGAGGAAACAGAAAGACAGCTGATAGAACTCCGTTATTTTCAGGAAAAGACCCAGACCCAGGTGGCAGAGCTGATGGGAATGACCCAGGTGCAGGTCAGCCGGATGGAAAAAAAGATTTTGAAATCCATGCGGTTAAAATGTGCAAAATGAATAATAAATGAAAAAATGGCAATGGTAATATCGAAAGGATGTGGTTGGAATGAAAAAAGCCGGCCTTATTACCATTGCTGTTGTTTTATTGGCGGCTGGTGTGATTCTGTGCTACCGCCTGCAGGGAGGTGGAGCAGAGGAACAACTGGATAAGGGACAGGGAACTCTGGTAAAGGAGCATGTCACATGGAAGAAATTTTATATATAAAAGTGGAACAGAACATTCCGGTAAAATCCCGGACGCTGACGTTCCGTGACATCGCTTCGCTATACTGCACAAATCAGAAAATTGTGCAGACCATTGAGAAGGAGACCTTTTATACCCTTCCCAAAAACGGAAATCAGAAAACAATGTTTACCATTGCAAAGGTATATGAAGGAATCCATAAAATATACCCTAATCTTCGTATTGAAAATCTGGGTGAACAGGATTTTATTGTGGATTTGGAAAAGCCGGATGGCAAAGAAAAGAAGAAACCCCTTGAGTATATTAAGACTGCTCTGGTGGCCTTCATTGTATTTTTTGGGGCGGCCTTTACCATTATGACCTTCAATGAAGATGTAGGGGTTAAGGAGGTTTTTGACAAGGTGTACCAGATGATTATGGGAAGCGCCAAGCAGGGTGGCTCTGCTTTGGAGGTATGCTATGCCATTGGTCTGCCGGTGGGGATTTTAGTATTTTATAATCATTTCCG
Source organism: Lachnospiraceae bacterium (assembly GCA_022510605.1). Taxonomy (GTDB): domain Bacteria; phylum Bacillota; class Clostridia; order Lachnospirales; family Lachnospiraceae; genus Eubacterium_F. The sequence goes on along the minus strand of JAFLTB010000003.1, from coordinate 30,921 downwards.
ACGGCGCAAAATTAAGGATGACCCAACTCCGATTCAGGTGGAGATGCGCGCCTATGAGGAGCAGGTCAATAAGGCAATGATTGAGACAGCGTCCAGGGAGGGAAAGACCATTGATGTTCATTAGACAGATTGTGCTTGGATTTTTGGGATTGTGCAGCGGCTTTGCTGTAGCCTCGGGAATTTTTGCATTTATTACGATGTTAGGAATAGTGCCGCGGCTGGCGGCGCGAACCCACACGGCCAGACATATTTCCTGGTATGAGCGGGCCATCCTGTTGGGAGGCACCCTGGGGAATATCTGGTTCCTTTTTAGCATTCCCCTGCCGCTGTCCGTGGTCTTTGTATGTATTGTGGGCCTGGCCTTTGGGATTTTTGTGGGATGCCTTGCCATGTCACTGGCAGAAATGCTGCGGGTAATCCCCATTATGGTAAACCGTGTGCAGATAAGAGAGGGGTTTCCTGTTATAGTGGCGGCCATTGCCTTTGGAAAACTTGCTGGGACACTGTTCCAGTTTTTGTATTAACCCTAAGGAGGTAAATTATGAGTGCAGAAAAAACGAATATCAAAGACGTGATAGAGGAGCGCTCTCCGGCAAAGCGGGAGGAAAAGTACAACGAATATGTGAAGGAAAACACGCCCAAAAAGAGCTGGCTTCTCAATTTGTGCAAGGCCTTTGTGGTAGGCGGGCTGATATGCACGCTGGGACAGCTTTTTATTGACCTCTATGGGATGGTCGGAGTGGACAAGGAGACAGCGGCACTGTATAATACCCTTTCTTTGATTTTTTTGAGCATCCTTTTTACCGGTCTGAATCTCTACCAGAAGCTGGCTAATTTTGCCGGGGCGGGCACGCTGGTGCCCATCACCGGTTTTGCCAACTCCGTGGCAGCACCGGCCATTGAGTTTAAGGAAGAAGGTCAGGTTTTTGGCATTGGCTGCAAAATCTTTACCATTGCGGGGCCGGTGATTTTGTATGGCGTAGTTTGCAGCTGGGGACTGGGGATTTTGTACTGGCTGGGCAAAATGATGGGAATTGTATAAAGAAAGGGAATGGAGAAGATGGACAAGAAAAAAGCAGTAGGAAGACGCAGTGTACTTTTTAACCATCCGCCTGTCATCATCGGTGCCGGAAGTGTGGCGGGGGAAAAAGAGGGCCAGGGGGCCTTTGGAAAATATTATGACATGGTGGAGAGCGACCCATTGTTTGGTGCACAGACCTGGGAGGAGGCAGAGAGTAAAATGCAGCAGCTGGCGGCGCAGGTCGCCCTTCGGAAAGCCGGACTGGAGCCTAAGGAGGTTCGTTATCTGGTGGCAGGAGATTTACTGGGACAGCTGATTGCCACCTCCTTTGGCATTATGAACTTTAATATTCCGATGTTTGGCGTATATGGCGCATGCAGCACTATGGGAGAGTCCCTGGTAATCGGCTCCATGCTTGTGGACGGCGGCTATGGGGATTATGTCATGGCCCTGACTTCCAGCCACTTTGCCAGTGCGGAAAAGCAGTTTCGTTATCCGCTGGCCTACGGAAATCAGCGCCCTTATTCAGCTACCTGGACAGTGACCGGAAGCGGCGCTGTGGTACTGGCCTCCTCCGAAGCCCGGTGGAAGCGGAAAGAGGTGGGATATGTGGAGGTTCGCGGCGCCACCACAGGTATTATCACCGATTATGGAATTAAGGACAGCATGAATATGGGAGCCTGTATGGCTCCGGCGGCCGCCGACTGCATATTAAATAACTTTAAGGACATGGGTGTTGGGCCGGATTATTATGACCGGATTATTACCGGGGATTTGGGAACCATCGGCCAGAAAATCCTGGTGGATATGATGCAGGGCTATGGTTATGACATTGAGAAACAGCACTTTGACTGTGGCACAGAAATTTACTATAACGAGGAACAGGATACCAATGCCGGAGGAAGCGGCTGTGGCTGCAGTGCCATTACCCTGTGTGGCTTTATTTTACAGAAAATGCGTAAAAATCAGTGGAAGCGTGTGCTGTTTGTGCCAACGGGAGCTCTGCTGTCTACAGTCAGCTTCAATGAAGGAAATTCCATACCGGGAATTGCCCATGGCGTGATGTTAGAGGCAGTGGCAGGAACCCAGACTGAAAAAGAATTGTAAGACAGGAGGAGACTATGAACTATATTATTACCTTTTTGGTTGGCGGCGCCATCTGCGCTGTTGTGCAAATCATTATGGACAATACCAAATTACTGCCGGGACGTATCATGGTAGGGCTGGTATGTGCCGGAGCAATCTTGAGTTTTTTCCAGTTGTACGAACCCTTTTCCCAGTGGGGCAGAGCCGGGGCCACTGTGCCGTTAATTGGCTTTGGACACCTGTTGTATAAGGGAGTTAAGGAGGCAGTGGACAACCAGGGATTTATCGGCACCTTTTATGGCGGTTTCGAGAGTGCGGCGGTGGGAATTGCCGGAGCGCTGATTATAGGATATCTGGCCAGTCTGGTGTTTAAGTCGAAGATGAAGTGAAAACAGGGATTTGTACCGTTGACTTTCTCGTTTTCTCATACTATAATAGGGAAAGATAAAAGAAAACGAGAAGGAGAAAATTACTATGAAACGCCCAGATTCTAAATATGATAAGTACTGGTATGCCGGACTGACAGCTTTTTTTGTTATTGCAGCCGGACTGGTTATCAATATGCTCTTTAATAATCTCAGTGGTATCGGCAGCATTTTGTCCGCCGTCAATTCGGCGCTGACACCGGTTTACATTGGTCTTGTTATTGCCTATCTTCTCAGTCCTCTTGTCAATAAGATGGATCGGTATGTGTTTATTCCACTGATGAAAAAAGCGGTAAAGAAAGAGGATAAAGCCAAAGGGATTGCTCGTGGACTTTCCGTGGTCGTTGTGCTGTTGGCTGCTCTTTTTGTTATTTTTGGACTTATTACGCTGGTGGTGCCGGAGCTGGTGGAGAGTTTATCCAGCCTGATTTCCAGTCTGCCGGGATATTACAGGAATATGCAGGAGTGGGGCAATAATGCATTTAAGTCCCACCCGGGGATTGCAGAATACTTCCAGGGCTTTTCCGGAACGCTTTATACAAATTTGTCTTCCTGGCTGCAGAATAATCTGCTTCCCAGCATTGCCGTGCTGACGGATAGTATAGTAGAGGCTACCAGTGCCTTGGTGAATGTTTTTATCGGTCTGATTATTTCCATTTATTTTATGGCCAGTAAGGAAAACTTCTGTGCCCAGGTTAAGAAACTGATGTATGCTGTATTTCCTCAAAAGCGCACCGATGGCATGATTTCGATATTTCGGGAGACTCATACAGTATTTGCCAAGTTTATCAGTGGAAAAATAATTGACTCACTGGCGGTGGGAATTCTGACCTTTATTATCATGAGTATTGCAGGAATTCCTTATGCCGTGTTAGTCAGCGTAATCATTGGAGTAACAAATATGATTCCGTTCTTTGGACAGTACATAGGTATTATTCCAAGTACCTTTTTGGTTGTTATTGCCGACCCTTGGAAAGGACTCATTTTCCTTGTTCTGATTATTATTCTGATGCAGTTTGACGGAAATGTAATGGGCCCGAAAATTATGGGAGATTCCATTGGCCTCAAGAGTTTCTGGATTTTGTTTTCCACCCTGTTTTTCGGCTCCCTGTTTGGAATTTTAGGAATGCTCTGTGCTGTACCGATATTTGCTATGATTTATCGAATAGTAAAACGCTGGAGCACCAGAAGGCTGGCGGCAAAGAATATTCCGACAGAGACGGAATACTACCGGGTAGAGGCGGAAGATAAAATAGAAGAAAAAACAGAAAAGGCGAAAAAATAAGTTTTAAAATTCCGTCCCAATATAAAAACAGAACAGAAAAACGATGTGCTTCCGGCCATCGTTTTTTTGATGTCCCAAAGGCAGCATGGTGGCGCATCATGCCAGCATAACGGCATGGATAATTTGTCACAAATTTGTCACAGACTGCTTGACAAACTCTATAGGGGACTGTATTATATAGATATACGGCAAATGCCGAATATCGATGTGGAATGTATCGATTTGAAAGGTTATATAAAGAAAAGAGGAAGAAAGAAATGGGGATTTCTATGAAGCGGTTGCCAGATTCCGAGAGGGAAATCATGATGATTATCTGGGATGCGGAGGAGCCGGTGTCGCGCAGTGACATTGAGGTGCATCTGGATAAGGAGCGAAAACTGACAAAGACTACCGTTTTGTCCTTCCTATCCCGATTGGAAGAAAAGGGATTTGTAAAGGTGGAGCGTGTGGGACGGAACAATTATTATTCGCCCCGAGTTCGCAAAACGGAGTATCTGAAGCGGGAGAGCCAGACGATTTTAAGCAGGATGTATGGGAACTCCCTGAAAAACTTTGTAACAGCGCTATACGATGGCAGGAAAATGTCTCAATCGGAAATTCAGGAACTGAAAGAGTATCTGGATGAATTGGAGGAGGAAACTCTGTGATGGAGTGGCTGATTCGATATGCCAGTCTTTCCGCTTGTATGACGCCAGTGATTTTGCTTGTGTCAGCCAGTGGAAAATGGTGGAGAAGGAATGGAAAAATGAATATACGCATGGGGCTGTGGCTGGTTCTGGCAGGCTGCCTGTTATTTCCATTTCATTGGGTGGAGGGTATGAATATAGAATATCTGGGCGCAGGAAAGGGTTGGGAGAACGAAGCGGTCTGGCAGGACACCCAGAGGAATGCCGGCAGTTATATGGGGAGTAGTGGCAATAGGAGTGATGGTCTGGCCGGAGGATGGTCTGGCAGCGGATTCTATATAAAACAGGATAATCCCTTATGGTATTACCAGCAGGAAAATGAGCAGGGACAGACGATAGAGATAAGAAATTATAATATTCCATACCAGATACCAACGGGAAAGGTTATGCTGCAGAAAGTGATTCGGAGCGGACTGCCGATGCTCTGGATAGCGGGCATAGTATGTTATCTGCTCTGGAATCTGCTGGCATACGGGATTGCAAGACGGCGGATTCTGCGCCACAGCCAGAAGGTGTTTATTGATTCCGGAGAGGGCAGAAGAAGGAGATTTGTCTATCGCTGCCAGTTTGTACGCGTGCCCATGGTTCTGGGGATTTGCCAAAATAGAATCATTGTGCCGGATTTGGAATATGACAACCGGGAATGGGACATGATTTTGCGGCATGAGGAAGGGCACATTGCCAATCAGGACAATCGGCTCAGGGCACTTCTTTGCCTGGTCAGTGCTCTTCACTGGTTCAATCCGCTGGTTCATATCATGAGACGTGCCATTTATCATGATATGGAATTTCACTGTGACGAAAGGGTCGTCCGCCAGTTGAACAAAGAGGAAAGGCTGGCATATAACCGTGTAATTTTACGTCATGCGGAGAATGCAGCCTATAGAGGAGTATCTGGTGTTTTTGCATTTTCCAGCGCCTTATCGGGAGGGAGTTATATGTTAAAAGAAAGATTTTTTAATAATATGCAAAAAAAGAAAAATCACCGTTTTTTGGCAGCTCTGTTATGCATGAGCCTGATTGTATCAGCCCTGCTTGCCGGCTGTGCCTCAGACCAGGTGGCGGATAAAGGGCAGGAGACACTATCTGGCGAGACCGGCTACCGTGAACAGCAAATTGTGATGCTGGGTGTTCTGCACAAGGATGGATATATGGATGTGGATGCTGAAGGCCGTCTGCAGGTCTGGGACCATGCGATAATGTATCCTGACGAACCAATTGAAGAGCTGGACATGGAGCAGGCCAACCAATGGGTGGCTTACATGAATCAATATTATACTCCCGCTGAAAAAATCTGGTCAGATGAGTACCAGTATTACCTGGATAATTCCTATGATGAAGAACGGAGTGCGGGCAAAAAAAAGAAGGATGCCGTCTTTACTGTTTTGGAACAAATCGGCTATCATGGACAGGATACGCTGTATGGGCTCAGGGAAGACAGAAAACTGGAGATGGACTATGAGGATGAACCGGAACAGACCGGGGAAATCTGTCAGTTTGATATTGGCGGAAAGGTGCAAAAACCGGTGGCAAAGGTTACGGTGCCGGGGAAAATACGGGATTTTACCATTCAGGAAGATGGTACAATCTTTGTGGTATCTTATAAAAAGAAAAAACTGTATTATGCCACCTTTGATGAGGAAGGAAATCTGCTGGCGGAGGAAGATGCCTCTCTGGGGACGGTTTATGCAGCAGACAGGGAAAATATTTATATTTATAACAACGGCACAAAGGAAATCGGAGTATATGACAATAATTTCAATGAGACAAAGACCATTGCCCTGTCAGAATATTTTACGAAAAAGGATGAGAAAGCGGCCATGGATGTTATAGAAGGAGAGATAATACTGGCCTGTTCTTCTGGAGTAATCTACCTGAATACAACAAAGCCGCAGGTGGAAATCCAGCAGTTGTTCAGCGGAGAAGAACACCCTATATTAATCAATTCGATTCAGATTGCGTGGGTTCAGATGATTGACAGAGACCGGTTTTATATCTCCTATGGCAATGAGGAGGAGACGCTATTGGAGACGTATTACAACGAAAGTGTTTTTTATTATGAGAAAGGATGAAGCAGAATGAGAAGGCAGATGATACGAGTATGTGGGTTGCTGCTATCCGGCTGTATGCTGTGTTCCTGTAGTATTTTGCCAACGGAGGAGGAATTTGATGCGGCTCCGGTAGTAAGGGAATATGAAGGAAACGATTATAACAAGTATACACTGGTACGGGGGGATATGGTGCAGAAGGAGACCATAACCGTAACCTATCAGGGAACTAACCGGTTGGAAACCACAGGAGAGGGGACTGGGTACCGCATTAAGAAAGTGGCTGTAAAAAAGGGTCAGAAGGTGGAAGTGGGGGATGTACTGGTTCAGAACTATCTGGCAGAGCAGGAGCGGACAATAAAATCCTCTGAACGACAGATTGAAAGTCTGGAACTGCAAATCCGGCAGGCGAAACAGATGCGGGAGCAGGAGCTTAAGAAGCTGGATAAGCTGGGCGGAAGCAAAAAACAGAAAGACAATATCCGTTCCCAGTACGACTCTCAGATTAAAAACTGCCAGTCCAGTCTGAAATTAGCGCGGCTGGATTTACAATCTGCCAAAGAGGAAATCCAGGAAAATAATGTCACCTCAGATATTGACGGTACGGTTACCAAGGTAGACCACTCCTTTGATGGCGGATATGCTACAGAAGATGATGTGCTGGTGGTGGTTCAGGGTAAAAAAAGGAACCGTTTCCGGGCGAAAACCCCCTACGCTTCTCAGTTTAAGAAAGGGCAGGAAGTCATCATTACTGTCGGAGGACAGCAGTACCGGGCCAAAGCGGAAAAGAGTTGGGAAAAGAATCTCATTTATTTTTATCCCGGCAGTGAACTTTCTTTGAAAAACGGCGCTTCGGGAATATTGGAACTGATTTTGAAGGAGAAAAAGGATGTACTATATCTGCCGGCTTCCCTGGTATATGATATGGGAGGTAAAAAGGTGGTATATGTAGAGGATGAAAATGGTGTCAAGACCATACGGGAGGTAACCGTTGGAGAACAGATAGATAATCTGGTGGAGATTACAGATGGCCTTCAGGAAAACGAACAGGTAATTACAAACTGATGCCAGGATAGAGAAAGGAGATTTTGATTTGAGACTGCATAGTTGGAAAAAAAGACCGCTCCGGATTGTGCTTACAGCCCTGCTGGTGATATGTCTGGCCACTGGCTGTGGAGGACGCGAAGAGGTAGAAGAAGCACCGGAACTAATCGAGCCAGTGGGGGTAGACGTGGATACGACCACAGTAAAAAAGATGGATTTAAGCGGTGTGGATTCTTATCAGGGGCAGATTGTCCCGGAGATAAAGGACCTGTACTTTGTCAATTCTGGAAACATCGGTGAAATGAAGGTGAGCCCTGGGGATAAAGTAAAAAAAGGACAGGTACTGGCGACGCTGACCAGTGTAGACAGCAGTGTGAAGAAACTGCAGAAGCAGTTAAAGGAGAAACAGGCAGAGAATAAAGATGCCAATGACATCTCCCGATATGAGATACAACGGATGCAGGAGGAAGTGTCCCAGTTGAAAAAGCAGGTGAAAAACACTTCAAATAAAAAGCAGAAAAAGAGTCTGCAAAAGCAGATACAGGAAAAGCAGGAGGACATTAAGCTGGCAGAGCTGCGGCTGAAGCAGCAAAAAGAAAGCCAGGCGCTGGAAATCAAACATCTGCGGGAGGACATTGCCGAGGCCCAGACCCAGACCAGGGAGAGTAAACTGATATCCCCGGTAAACGGGGAAGTGATTTCCACTGCCGGAGGGAGTGGCTATATGGTACAGGGAGGCACTACTGCCATCCGGGTGGCAGATATGGAAAAGCCCCGAATCCAGACGGAGTTTATTGGAAACGCTGTGCTGGGGGCCGCCAGCAGCTATATGGCTACGGTCAACGGAAAGCAGTACCGGGTAAAGAAGGAAGAACAGGAATTCACCCAGTTGGAAATTGAGATGGGCCAGAAGCCGAAAAACTCCTGGTTTGATTTTGAGGACGAGGTAAGTCTTACGGTGGGGGATTCCGCCACCATTGACTTTTACAGTGATACGGCGAAGGATGCCCTGGTGGTGCCAAGCAATGCGGTATTCCGGGGCAAACAGGAAAGTTATGTGTATCTTATGGAAGGCAGTGTCAAGAAGCGGACCAATGTAACAACGGGGACGGTCACCGATGCCTATACCCAGCTTTTGACTGGGGTAGAGGAAGGAGATGTGGTCTATGTCCAGGATTAGAAAAACAGCAGTTCTGCTTCTGTGCGGCGTCCTGCTTACCGGGTGCGCAGAGACAGTACAGACCGGTGAGCTTCTGCTCTACCAGGGAGATGATGTGGCAGAGCAGGAGGAGGCTTTCAAAACCACTACGGTAAAAAAAGGCACGTATAAAGATACGGTGGCCGCCACCGGAAGCCTGTACTATACTGACGAAAATGAGGTATCGTTGGATGAGGAGAATGCCTATCTGGATAAAGTACTTGTGAAACATGGGCAGAAGGTAAAGAAGGGGGATGTCATTGCGGTATACCATATCCATACTTCCAAGGCCTCCCTGGAAAAACGGAAGCTGTTGTTAGACCAGGCAAAATCCCAGTATGAATCTATGGTAAGGGGTAAACAGAGTGAAGTGCTTGCCATGGAAAAATCCATCCAGGGAATGACAGGGGAAGCGGAAAAGCGGATTGCCCGCATTGAACTCCAAAAACTGAAAAAGGAATACAAACAGGCAGTGGATTCAGGCAAGGAAGTGCGGCAGCAGGAAAAGGAGTATAACGAGCTGGTGAGCAAGCAGAATAAAACCAATCTCAAATCTCCCTATTCCGGCACAGTGGTTCGGCCGGTATCCGCAGGAGAATTTGATGGCACGTCGGTTACCGGCGAGGTACTGATGAAAATCCGCAATGAAAAGAAATTTCTCATACAGACCGGTGAAGACGAGGGGCAGTTCCTTTATAATATGACAGTAGATATTGGCCTGGGCCCTACCCAGGAGGAAATAAAGTACAATGTAAAGGGAAAAGTAATTTCCACCAGCAATCTATCGGGCGTGGAGGACGAAGGTACCGAGGGACAGCTGGTTCAGGTGTCTGACAGTGACATGAAGAAATACCCATTTAAGAAATACAACATTTATGTCACCGGTGTGACCCTGCGTATTGACGACGCACTGATGGTGGAGCCTGACGCAGTCTACGAAGAGACTTTGGATGATGGTGTACGATTGTATGTTATGCTGGTGGAAAATGGTAAACTGCACAAACGCTATATTGTCAGTAATTACAACAAGAGTGACTGTTATCTGGTAAATCAGGGAGTAGAAGAGGGCCAGACATTAGCCATTCTGAAACAGTAGAAGGGAGAGGCAGATATGATACGGTTTATAAAACAGAAACTTCTTCATAAGAAGTGGATGGTAATCAGCCTTCTGATTGGAAATATTCTTCTGGTGGCTATTGCCAGCAGCAATCCGATGTATCAGAATGCGGCATTGCAAAAGACTCTGTTCTCCAAGATAAATTCCTATATTCAGGAGGAAAATGCCAATCCGGGAGTGCTGACGTTTGAGTCCACCATGAAAGGCCGGGAGGGGGAAGAACAGGAATACCAGAACCTGCAGACCATGGCAGAAGGAGCGGCTGAGCGTCTGGATGTGGAGCAGACAGCACTGGTCACATTCCATGAGACCTCCAAGACCAGAGGTAATTTTGTTGAGGCCCGGGGTACATCCTCCCTCTCTAAGACCCTGCGTCTTGCCTCCCTGTCGGATTTGGAAAATCACATTACCATGATGTCGGGAGAGATATATCAGAATCAGACAGGGGCAGACGGTGTTCTGGAGGGGATTGTCAGCCAGCGCGCTCTGTCCAAACTGAATCTGGTTGTGGGAGATGAGCTGGAGTTAAAGAAATTTGGAGAGGGCAGTGAAATTTCCCCCCGGATAAAAATCGTAGGTGTGTTTAGCAACAGCGAGGAAGAGGACACCTACTGGGTCAATTCCCCTTCCGATTATTACATGGAGGTCTTTATTTCCCCGCAGGTGTTTGAGGAAACCTTTATCAATTTGGAACATCAGGAGTATGATATAACCACAGACTGGTATATGATTTTTGACTACAATCAGTTGGAGGCATCCCAGGTGGATAGTCTGGTACAGGAAACCCAGAATATGATTGCCGAGACCTCAGCCAGTTATTCTGCCAATGTACTGGAGCCGGATTATCTGACCGTGCTTAACGAATACCAGACAGCGGCAAAAAAGGTGACTACGACCCTTTTAATTTTGCAGTTTCCAGTGCTGGCGTTACTGTTAGCATTTATTTTCATGATTTCCCGACAGATGCTGGATTTGGAGCAGAACGAAATTGCCCTGCTAAAGAGCCGGGGTTCCAGTAAAAAGCAGATATTGCTCATTTATCTTTTGCAGTCCTTCATCCTGTCTGTCATCAGTGCTGTAGTGGGACTGCCACTGGGATATTTTCTCTGCAAGGCATTAGGCTCCACCAATGGTTTTTTGGAATTTATACAGAGGAAGGCGCTGCATATATCATTGTCACCGGCTGTATTTCTCTATATGCTGGGAGCCATGGCGGCCTCCATTGCCTTCATGGTTCTGCCGGTGTTTAAAGAGTCCAATGTGTCCATTGTCAATGTAAAGCACAAGAACAGAAAGAAGAGAAATATTTTCCAGAGAGTATATCTGGATGTACTTTTGTTACTGGTGTCTCTGTATGGACTATATACCTTTACCCAGAGAGAGGATACGCTGATGACCCAGATGCTGGAGGGAGAATCCTTAGACCCATTTTTATTTATCTGCTCCTCTCTGTTTATTATCAGTGCCAGTCTGGTGGCCCTGCGGATTCAGCCCCTTCTTATCCGGCTTGTGTATCTGATTGGGAAAAAGAGATGGAAACCGTCCTTCTTTGCCTCCTTTCTTCAGATACTCCGGACAAAGGGAAAGCAGAGCTTTATGATGGTGTTTTTGATGTTGACGGTGTCATTGGGTATTTTTAATGCTACGGTGGCCAGAACCATTTTATCCAACTCCGAAAGCAATATCCGTTATGAGAATGGTACGGATTTAATTCTGCAGGAGAAATGGGAGGATAACTCGGCCTTTGTAGCGGACAATCCGGAACTGGAACTGGTTTATGTCGAGCCGGATTTTTCCGTCTATGAAAATATGGAGGGGGTTACTCATGCCACAAAGGTATATAGAGAGGGGGAGATTACTACCTCTCTTGACCGGAGCAGCCGGGGAAACGATGTATCCACCTCACTGATGGCCATTGATACCAAAAACTTTGGGGAGACGGTGACATCCTTTGATAATACCCTGCTTCCTGTTCATATTAACTACTATCTGAACTCCATGGCTTCCAATGCCAATGCGATACTGCTCAGCAGTAACTTTCACTCGAAGCACAGTGTGCAGCTGGGGGATGAGATAACCTACAGCAATGAGGATGGGAACAGCCTGACGGGAGTTGTCTACGGTTTTGTGGATTATTTTCCCGGATATATTCAGAATACCCATGAACTGAATAAGGAGGATACGCTGGTTACTACAGAGAACTTTCTGATTATTGCGAATTTGTCGGTTGTCCAGCAATCCTTTGGCGTAAAGCCATATCAGGTCTGGCTAAAGGCCGATGGCTCCTCCCAGTTTATTTACGACTACGCAGAAGAAAACAATGTCACCTATGTGACCTTTGATGATGTGTCTGCTAAACTGGTGGATGTGAAAAACGACGCTTTGTTCCAGGGGACCAACGGCATTCTTACCATGAGTTTTATTGTGATTTTGATACTGTGCTGCACGGGATTTCTTATTTACTGGATTTTGTCCATTCGCCAGAGGGAACTTCTCTTCGGTGTGTTCCGGGCCATGGGAATGACGAAAAAGGAAATTATCCAGATGTTGGTGAACGAGCAGATATTCAGTTCCGGGCTCTCCATTTTGATAGGTACATTTCTGGGGATTCTGGCCTCGAACCTGTTTGTGCCGCTGGTACAGATTTTCTATGCCTCCACCGACCAGGCGGTACCGCTGCAGGTAGTGTATCAGGCATTGGATATGATACGGCTGTTTAGTATTATTGGAATTGTCATTGTAATCTGTATGGTAGTGTTAGGAAAACTGATCAGCCGAATCAATATTTCCCAGGCGTTGAAGCTGGGTGAGGATTGATGACCTGTTTATAGAGGGAGGAAAAGCGATGGAAAATATAATTGAGACCCATGATGTCATCCAGAGTTTCCCGGTGGCAGGAGGGAAAGAGTTAGTGGTTTTGAAAAACATTAACGTCCATATACCGACGGGGCAACTGACGATACTCCGCGGACGTTCCGGTTCAGGAAAAACGACGCTGATGAATCTTCTCAGTGCCTTGGATTACCCGAAAAGCGGCAGTATTATGTTTCAGGACGTGCCGATTGAAAATATGCCGGAGCATGAGCGGGAGAAGATACGAAAGACCCAGATTGGTTTTGTCTTTCAGTCAGTGGCACTGATTCCCATGATGACGGCTTATGAAAATGTGGAATTTGTCCTGCGGCTGGCCGGTTATAAGGGAAACCGGAAAAAACGGACAGAAGAATGTCTGAAGTTAGTGGGGCTTGGCTCCCGTATGCACCATATGCCCCAGGAACTTTCCGGCGGTGAGCAGCAGCGTGTGGCCATTGCCCGGGCCATTGCCCATAAACCGAAAATTATTTTTGCCGATGAGCCCACAGCGGAACTGGACAGCAATACCGGACTGCAAATTATGAAAATATTCCGGGAACTGGTGGAAACCCAGGGTGTAACCATTGTTATGACTACCCATGATACCGGCTTGATGGAAATTGCCGATTGTATCTATCACATTGAGGATGGTGAGATAGCAGATGAAGATTAACCTGAAGGAAAAGGCGCAGAAAATCTGGAGTCTCCGGGAGGCGGACCGGGTTACGGAACAGCAGGAGCCTGACCTTGCCGTGCCGGAGGATGTTATGATTGAGTGCGACAGTCTGGTAAAAATTTATAAGACGAAGGATATTGAGGTGCTGGCTTTACAGGGGCTGGATTTGACAGTCAAACGCGGTGAACTGATGGCGATTATCGGTAACAGCGGCAGTGGAAAATCCACTTTTCTGAATATGATTGGCGGTCTTGACCGGCCCTCGGCAGGGAAACTCTATGTGGACGGCCGTAACCTGTTCCAGATGTCCGAGGAGGAATTGGTGGAATACAAGCGCAGTACCGTGGGGTTTGTCTGGCAGAATAATGCCAGAAATCTGCTTCCTTATTTGTCGGCGTGGGAGAATGTCATGACGCCGATGCTGTTTATGGAAGGGAAGGAGGGGCCCCGTTCCGAGGAGGAAAAGAAGCAGAGGGCGATGGAACTTCTGACACTGGTGGGTCTGGAACACCGCAAAAACAGCAGTCTGAGCCAGTTGTCCGGCGGTGAACAGCAGCGTGTGGCCATTGCCATTGCGCTGGCGAATAATCCCAAGCTTTTACTGGCTGACGAGCCTACAGGAGCCGTGGACCGCAAAACGGCAGATGATATTCTGGATATGTTCCGCCGTTTGAATGAAGAACTGGGAATTACCATTGTCATCGTGACTCACGATAAGGAATTGGCGAAAAAGGTAAATCGTGTCGTATCCATCCGGGATGGCAAGACCAGCAGTGAACGTATTATGAAAAGCGATGTCAGGGAAAAACTGGAAAACATGGACATTGACTGGCAGGAGGAAGAGACCCAGGAGGAGTTTTCCGTGCTTGACCGTGCCGGACGTGTCCAGATTCCGGGAGAACTGCTGGAAGAGATGGGAATGAGTGGAAATAAGGTAAAAATTGGGTTGGTTGACGGAAAAATTGTCATTGAAAAACCAGAGGAATAGTGTTATACTAAGCCAATGAACAGGGAATGAATATCACCTGTTTGAGAGAGGTGAAAGTATGGCGGATTATATGAAGGGATATACCAGTCGGAATAGAAAAAGGCGTTCCGCTTTTCATAGAAAGAGCGAGAGAGTAGCACAGCGCGCATCCCGCAGGAACCGTGTACTTTCTACTGCAAGGATGCATCATCTGGGCAGAACGTACCACCTTGGGATTCGTGTAGCCCTGGTGGCTCTGGTGGTTTTTACAGTTATCTATTTTTGGCTGCCAAAAAATACAGGTGAGCCAATTACCATGGTTACAGGCAGCAGTGTGACAGAGACGGTGGCCGCTGTGGATTCACCAGCTCCAGAGGTGACTGCCACGCCAGCGCCGACACCGCGCTCTAAAGCGGTGGCTTTTACTTTTGACGATGGGCCCAACAAAGAAGTTACTCCAAAGATACTGGCTGTTTTGAAAAAATATAATGCTCATGCCACATTTTTTGTGGTAGGAAACCGGGTGCCTGGCGGCGTGGATGCGTTGAAGCAGGCAGTTGCCCAGGGCTGTGAGATAGGAAATCATTCCTGGGATCATGCAAATCTCAGCAAACAGAAAATGAAGCAGGTCAGGAAAGAATACAGAAAAACCGTAGATATTGTCAAAAAAAATACAGGATTTTCTGTGGGGCTTCTCCGGCCGCCCTATGGGGCAATCAGCCAGGTTATGCGAAAGAAACTGAAACATCCCATGGTATTGTGGAATGTGGACACCGAGGACTGGAAGTCCCGGAATGCCAAGAAAGTGTTTAAGGAAATCCGGCGGACGGTCTCGGATGGAAATATTATTCTGATGCATGATTTATATCCCTCCACAGCAGAGGCGATAGAGAAGGCTATTCCGTGGCTGATTAAAAAGGATTATGATATTCTTACCGTCTCGGAGCTGATGGAGCGTAAAGGAATTAAGATGAAAAATGGCATAGCCTATGGCGCTGCCAAATAGGAGCGCCAGCGTCTGGCTAAGCAGGGTTCCAATTGGCGCCGTTATGCTGACAAGTGAATGGCAAGTGAAGGATTATGAGGTCTCCTTAGCGGAGGCCTCTAACCAGTCATAGTATTCATAAAGTTTCTGCACGCCATTTTCCAGCAGATAATAGTGCCGGATATAAGGAATCAAAAGTACCAGAAACAGCACTGTCAGCGCCAGTAATAACGGCTGTGTCAAAAAGAGATTTGCCAAAAGTGTCATAACGGTAAGCAGGGCAAACAAAACGGTGACAATCAGGTGAATCAGCCGTTCGTGCTGAAAAAACTGGATTTGTACCAGAAGTGATTTTCTGGCAGCGTCTGCGTCTTCGGAGGAAAGCGCCTGGCTGGTTCGTGTTTCATAGTAGGATAATAACTGCTTTAGTCGTTTTTCCATTCTTTTTTCCTTTCTGTGGAGTGGATTAATTTGCCTTTGTCTAATTTCTTTTTAATTGTACCAGCCACTTGTCAAAAAAGCAAATGTATGGTATTCTATTCTTACATAAATGGTCGTACTGACGCGCAAAGGTTCGTCCTGAGCGGAAAGGCGATGGATTCAGAGAAGTTTTCTGAAAACCGAAGCCCGGATAACCGGGCTGTGTTTTTCTGCTACAGTTGCGTCTGGAATACGTCCAGGCGTTTTTTTTATGAAGGAGGTTTTGGCATGACAGAAAGAAGAATTGCCCTGATTGGCATTATCGTGGAGGACGGTGAGGCGGCAGAGGAGATTAACGGGATTTTGCACCAGTACCGGGAGTACATGGTAGGACGCATGGGGGTGCCATACCGGGAGAGAAACCTGTCGGTAATCAGCGTGATACTGGATGCTGAAAGCGATGTCATCAGTGCTGTTTCGGGGAAACTTGGCATGGTAAAGGGCGTCAGTACGAAAACAATTTACGCCACGAAATAGTGACGGTAGATTTTTGCAGGAGTGTTAATTTTTTGCGATACGATTCAGAATGGAGGAAAAAAGATGTTTCGATATGATCCAAAATCAAGTGTTGCCGATGAATTTATCAACGATGCGGAAATTCAGGAATCTCTGGCATATGCCCAGGAGAATAAGGCAAATAAGGAAGTCATTGACGCCATATTAAAAAAGGCCAGGGAAATGAAAGGGATTTCCCACAAGGAAGCTGCCGTGCTTTTAGAGTGCGAACTGGAGGAGGAAAACCGGGAAATTGAAAAACTGGCAAAGGAGATTAAAGAGCGTTTTTATGGCAAGCGCATTGTTATGTTTGCTCCGCTGTATCTTTCCAATTACTGTGTTAATGGCTGCTTATACTGTCCGTATCATCTGAAAAACAAGCATATTGCCAGAAAGAAGCTGACCCAGGAGGAAATTCGTAAAGAGGTGATTGCCCTTCAGGATATGGGACACAAGCGACTGGCCATTGAGGCAGGAGAGGACCCGGTGAACAATCCCCTGGAATATATACTGGAGAGCATAGAAACCATTTACAGTATTAAGCATAAAAACGGTGCCATTCGCCGTGTCAATGTTAATATTGCGGCCACTACGGTGGAAAACTACAGAAAGTTAAAGGACGCTGGCATCGGGACCTACATTTTATTCCAGGAGACCTATAACCGGGAGGCATATGAAAAGCTTCATCCCACAGGCCCGAAAAAGGATTATGCTTACCACACTGAGGCCATGGACCGCGCCATGGAGGGCGGCATTGATGATGTGGGCTGTGGTGTTTTGTTCGGACTGGATATGTACCGCTATGAGCTGGTGGGTATCATTATGCACGCTGAACATTTGGAGGCAAAATTTGGCGTTGGGCCCCATACAATCAGTGTGCCGAGAGTCTGTCCGGCAGATGATATTGACCCAGGTGAATTTGACAACAGCCTGTCCGATGAGATTTTCCAGAAAATTGTGGCAGTTCTGCGGATTGCCGTTCCGTATACCGGCATGATTGTGTCCACCAGAGAGTCACAGAAGAGCCGGGAGAAAGTGTTAGACCTTGGTATCAGCCAGATTAGCGGCGGCTCCCGTACCAGCGTGGGCGGCTATGTAGAGGAGGAGCCGGAGGAGGAGAATTCCTCCCAGTTCGACGTCAGTGACCGGCGCACACTGGATGAAGTAGTGAACTGGCTTCTGGGGATGGGGTATATTCCAAGCTTCTGTACGGCCTGCTACAGAGAGGGGCGTACCGGCGACCGTTTTATGCAGCTGTTAAAATCCGGACAGATTGTCAACTGCTGTCAGCCAAACGCACTGATGACCTTAAAGGAATATCTGGAGGACTATGCCTCGGCGGATACAAAAGCCAAGGGCGAAAAGGTCATTCAGGAGCAGTTAGAGGTCATTACCAATCCGGTGGTGAAGGAAAAGGCCAGAGAATATATTGAAAACATCCACAATGGACAGAGGGATTTCCGATTCTGACAAAAGTTTTTGCTTTTTTGTGATAATGATGGTACAATTAGTTTATATATTAAAAAATCCGGAAATAAGCAGGAGTGTTTGCGATGGTTGTGAAATTAATTAAGAGAGGCTGAATGGATGAATATTAAGGTGCAGTGCTGTGGTGTAATACTAATTACATTGCTTGCCATAATATATGGCCGTCAGAGAAAACTGAATCTGATCACCAGCAGAGTGTTTCAGGGATGCTTTTTTGCTTCCCTGTTCTGTCTGTGCATGGATATTCTCTCTCTCGTCATGATCGTATACCGGGAAAAGTTTCCCCTGCTCCTGACAGAATTTATCTGTAAGACATATCTTGTGTCTCTTGTTTTAGTTGCACTGCTTGCCGTAGTCTATATCGCCACCAGTGTTGCTTTTCACTTGCCCTATTATAAAAAGAATATAGTCGTCTACGTGGTGCTTGCTGCGATATTTGCCACACTGATCTATGCACTTCCGATTTATATGCATGAAAATGTGGAGATGGATATGGCATGGACAGACGGTGCATGCATCTATGCAACTTATCTGGGGATCATGGTGTTTGTTGCCATCAATCTCATTCAGATATTTCGACGCAAAGAGTATATTTATGATAGGCAGCGCAGGACAGTTTTGATTTGGATGCTGATGTGGATGATTGCAGCGTGTATTCAGGTACTCGACAGCAAGAATCTACTTGCGGGTTTTGCCATTGCTCTTGGAATTACCGTAATTTTCTTTCAATTTGAAAATCCGGAACTGAATTTGGACTGGAAAACAGGACTGTTTAATTACGTTGCCTATACCCGCTATGGAGAACAGCTGTACAGCAGCAATAAGGATTTCTATTTAATTGCTGTGATGTATGAAAATACTGCATGGCAGAGCGAGGTGGATTTTTATGACAACATGGATGCTCAAAAAATATTTAATACATTTTTAACGATTCGCGATGCCAATGTGTTTAAAATTATGGAAAATGAAGTTTTAATCTTCTTTTCCAGTGAGGAACGGGCCAGGACCACCTGGAAAAATATCGTGAAGTGGTCGAAAAGCAGAACAGCCGAAACGGCTCCGGGACATCCTGCCTTTTACTATGTGGAAGATCCGAGATGTGTTTCCTCTTACGGTGAATTATTGGAATTGCTGCAGTATGTCGGCCCTCAAAGGCAAGATGTTAAACCGGGAAGTCTTCATACGATTGAGAGCAACATCGTCTCCCAGATGGTCGCCGAGAGACGGATGACACAACAGATTGCGGAGGCACTGGAGGAGGACCGGGTCATTGTCTATTATCAACCGATCTACTCAATTGAAAAACAGTGTTTTGTCAGTGCAGAGGCACTGGTCAGAATCATTGACCGGGAGGGGAACCTGATACCACCGGCATCATTCGTACATATTGCCGAAGGCAATGGAATGATCATCGAAATCGGCAAACGGGTATTTGAAAAAGTATGCCATTTCTTTCAGCAGAGCAGGCTGGAGGAATACGGAATACAGTACATAGATGTCAATCTGTCAGTTGTCCAGTGTGCAGATGCTCAGCTGGCAGATACCTATATTAAAATCATGAATGACATTAAAATAAAACCCCACTGCATCAATTTGGAGATAACAGAATCCGCTTCTTTGCGCGAGAAGCAGACTTTGATCACAAATATGGAGCAGATGATCAAGCACGGAATTATGTTCTCTCTGGATGATTTTGGCACAGGGCAGTCGAACCTGAATTATATTATGGAAATGCCGGTAAAGGTTGTCAAATTTGACAGAGAAATGATTCAATCATACTTTACCAGTGACAAGGCTAAGTATGTAATGGATGCAGCAATGCAGATGATCCACGGTATGGAGATGAAGATTGTGGCAGAGGGCATTGAGACGGAAGAGCAGTATAAGAAGATGGAAGAAATTAAAATAGGCTTTATACAGGGCTATTATTTTTCCAAGCCACTGCCAGAACAGGAATTTTTGGATTTTTTGCAGAGGGAGAACGGAAAGAATCAAAAAGCGTCCTTCTAATCTCTAAAGCCAGGGTATCCGCTTCGCGGATAATGGCTCTCGTTGATTAGAAGGACGCTTCTTATTTACAAGTTCCAGATACTTTTATCCTTGATATAAATTTCTCTTATCAATTACTCGTACAGCCTTACCCTCGCTTCTGGTAATGGATTTTGGCTCTACCAGGGTAACTTCAGCCAAAATGCCCAGCATGTCTTTCAAGCCGGACACCAGCTTCTTCCGGGTCAGTTCTTTGTCAAAAGTGGCATCTGCCGCCATGGCTGGCGTCAATTCCACCTGAACCTCAATGCTGTCGCTGTTTTTCTCCCGGGAAACAATAATTTGGTAATTCGCGGCAAAGCCCTGATTGATTAACACTGTCTCAATCTGGGACGGGAATACGTTGACGCCCTTGACAATCAGCATGTCGTCACTGCGGCCCATTGGTTTGGACATTTTCACATGGGTGCGCCCGCAGGAGCATTTTTTACGGCTCAGTACGCAAATATCTCTGGTGCGGTAGCGGAGCAGTGGGAAGGCTTCCTTGGTGATACAGGTAAATACCAGCTCGCCCTTTTCGCCCTCCGGCAGAACCTCGCCTGTAGCCGGATCAATAATCTCTGCAATAAAGTGGTCCTCGTTGATGTGCATACCGGTCTGCTCGCTGCACTCAAAGGAGACGCCCGGCCCGGAAATTTCGGTGAGACCGTAAATGTCATAGGCCTTGATTCCCAGAGTCTTTTCAATATCCCGGCGCATTTCCTCCGTCCAGGCCTCGGCGCCAAAGATACCGGCTTTCAATTTGATTTTGTCCTGAACGCCTCTCTCATGGATGGCTTCACCCAGATAGGCCGCATAGGACGGAGTACAGCACAGAATCGTCGAGCCCAAATCCGTCATAAACTGAATCTGCCGGTCAGTATTTCCGGAGGACATCGGCAGTGTCAGAGAGCCTACCTTGTGGGAACCGCCATTGAGGCCGGGACCGCCGGTGAACAGCCCGTAGCCGTAGCAGACGTGTACCACGTCATCTTTCGTTCCCCCTGCCGCCATAATGGCACGGGCGCAGCACTCATCCCACAAATCAATGTCATGCTGAGTGTAAAAGGCCACCACCCGGCGTCCTGTAGTGCCGCTGGTGGACTGGATTCGCACGCAGTCACTTAAAGGACGTGCCATCAGGCCATAGGGATAGGCATCCCGCAAATCATCCTTTGTCAGAAACGGAAGTTTATGTAAATCCTCCACTGATTTAATATCCTCTGGCTCTACACCTTTGTTCTTCATCCTTGTGCGGTAGTATGGCACGTTGTCATAGACATATTTGACCTGCTTTACCAGCCGCTCATTCTGCCAGGTGCGAATCTGTTCCTGAGAGGCGCACTCAATGTCCTCCTGATAATAATTACCCATAGTTTTTGTTTCCTCCATTCTTTCATTCTCAAATTAGCAAGTGTTACATAACCTGGTATCTATTTTATCATAGGTAGCGTGGACGGAGCAAGCAGGATTTTCCTGAGTTTCGGATTTGTTTGTAAGGATTTTATTGTAGATGTAAAAAGGACTTACCGCTGGAAGCGGTAATGTCAATATGCAGCAGAAGCGCATCCGGAAAACCAGTTTTCCCAGGGCGCTTCTATGGCATATTCACTCATCCCATTCTGGGATGAGTGCTTTTTACATTTTTACATAATAAAACCCCCCGATATACATCAGGGGGTCACGGTTACAACCAATTGTGATTCTTAACTTTTACATAATACAATATATATAAAAATTAGTCCATTAAAATTCGATTATAACTTTGTTACGTTTGCAGCCTGAGGTCCTTTCTCCCCATCAATCACTTCAAACTCAACCTCGTCGCCTTCATCCAAAACTTTGAAGCCGTCCATCTGTAAAGCAGAGAAGTGTACAAATACATCGTTTCCCTCTTCATCCGAAATGAATCCGAATCCTTTTTTGGCATTAAACCATTTTACTGTACCTTTCATTGTGTTTTGCCTCCTAAAAATAAAAAATTTTAACACAATCTAACCATATCACAACATGCAGGAAAAGTCAAAAAGAATTTTCTTTCGTTTGTATATATCTTTTGGAAATTTGCTTTTAGGATTATCTTTTGAATGTAAAAAGGACTTACCGCTGAAAGCGGCAATGTCAATATGCAGCAGAAGCGCATCTGGAAAACTGGTTTTCCGAGTGCGCTTTTGCTGCATATTCACCCATCCCATTTTGGGATGGGTGCGTTTTACAAATAAAATTGAAAATTACAAAACCACCAGAAAAGAATTTTGCATTACAGGAAAAAATGTGGTACTGTATAAATATTGGAAGAAATTGTGAAAATACTACCAGGAGGCGGGAAATCCGCCCAACATAATTATAGGCACCAGGACAGTGCGGAAATGAGGAAACCATGGATGTAAAAAAATGTGAAGCATATGAACTTTTGGAAAAACAAAAGCTGGCAGAGTTAAACAGCGACGGGTATCTGCTGGAGCATAAGAAAACAAAAGCCAAGGTGGTTTTAATAGAAAACGATGACAACAACAAGGTCTTTTCTATAGGATTTCGCACGCCCCCAAAGGATTCCACAGGCGTAGCGCACATTGTAGAGCATACGGTTTTGTGCGGCTCCCGGGAATTTCCGGTGAAAGACCCTTTTGTTGAACTGGCGAAGGGCTCATTAAACACTTTTCTCAATGCCATGACCTACCCGGATAAAACGGTATATCCGGTGGCCAGCTGCAACGACAAGGATTTTCAAAACCTGATGCACGTTTATCTGGATGCGGTGTTTTATCCGAATATTTACAAAGAGGAAAAAATTTTCCGTCAGGAGGGCTGGCATTACGAATTAGAGAGTCCGGAGGCTCCCCTGAAATACAATGGCGTGGTATTCAATGAAATGAAGGGAGTGTTTTCCTCCCCAGACCAGCTGCTGGAACGGAATATCCAGCAGTCCCTGTTCCCGGACACAGCCTATGGCGTGGAGTCCGGCGGTGACCCGGCAGACATTCCGGAGCTGACCTGGCAGGGATTTTTGGATTTTCACAGGCAGTATTATCATCCCTCCAACAGTTATATTTATCTGTACGGGGATATGGATATGGAGGAAAAGCTGAACTGGCTGGAGGAAAAGTACCTGAGTCATTTTGACTATCTTTCTGTGGATTCCCGGATTGCCCTGCAGAAACCCTTTGCAGAGAGGAAGGAGGAGTATGGCTTCTACTCTGTGGTAGAGGGAGAGGAAACAGAAGGAAAAGCGTATTTCAGTCTGAATGCAGTGTGCGGGGATTCTTTGGACCGGAATCTGTATCAGGCATTTCAGGTATTGGAGCATGTGCTGATTGAGTCGGTGGGGGCGCCGGTAAAGCAGGCGCTGACAGATGCCGGCATTGGAAGTGAAATTACCGGCGGTTATGAGGAGAGTATCTATCAGCCCTATTTTTCCTTCATTGCAAAGAATGTCAGGAAGGAGCAGAAGCAGGCCTTTTTGGATACTGTGAGAACCACCCTGGAGCAGTTGGTAAAGGAGGGACTGAATGAAAAGTCCCTGCGGGCGGCCATCAACGCCCTGGAATTTCATCATCGGGAGGCGGACTTTGGGTTTTATCCCAAGGGACTGATGTATGGCCTGCAGATTTTTGACAGCTGGCTGTACGATGAGACAAAACCATTTATTCATATCCTGGCCAATGATACCTTCGAGTTTTTGAAGCAGCAGATTGGAACCGGGTATTTTGAAAATATCATTCAGACCTATCTGTTAGATAATACCCATATGAGCTTTGTCAGTGTGGAGCCGAAGGTGGGACTGACGGCCCGGCTGGAAAAAGAGGAGCAGGATAAGCTGGAGGCATATAAAAAATCCCTGGGCCAGAAGGAACTGGAAGAACTGACAGAAAAAACGGCGGCGCTGAAGGCATATCAGGAGGAAGCCACACCACCGGAGGCGTTGACCTGCATTCCGCTGCTGACAAGGGAGGATATTGGAAAAAAGGCCATGCCTTTTTCCAATAAAGAAAAGAATATAGGGGGCTGTCTGGCCCTTCACCACGATATTTTTACCAATGGCATCAGTTATATCCGGCTGGTCTTTGATGTAAAGGATTTGAGAGAATATGCACCATATCTGGGACTTTTGGCGGAACTGATAGGAGCTGTGGATACCGACCACTATGACAAGCTGGCTCTGGGAAATGAGATACTGCTTCATGCCGGTGGATATTCTGGCAGCATGGGACACTACAGCAGTAGAAAAGACGGGCGGTTTGACATGATGCTGGAGATAAGTACCCGGTTTTTGTATCAGGAAACCGGTCATATGATGGAGATTTTGAAGGAAATTCTTACGGCTTCCCACATCGGAGATGAAAAGCGGTTAAAAGAGGTGATTGGCGAGAACCGCTCCAGCAAACAGGAGACGTTGCAATCGGCGGGACACAGTACGGCGGTGAGCCGGATTATGTCTTATTTTAAGGAAGGCTCATACTACAAGGAGCAGACAAACGGCATTGGCTACTATGATTTTCTCTGTGACATGGAGGAGCATTTTGAAGAGCGGAAGGAAAATCTGATACAGGTACTGGAAGCGCTGGCAGAGGCCGTGTTTACCAGAGAGCGTTTCCGCATCAGTATTACGGCAGATAATGAGGGGTATGAAGTATTAGAGAAAAATCTTGACCGCCTGCTGGAGGGACTGCCGCAGTCTGTGGAGCATCCAGCGATTACGCCGGAGTGGAAATTGCCGCCCCGGGGGAAGAACGAGGGCTTTGCCACGGCGGGCAAGGTTCAGTATGTGGCCAGGGCAGGTCTCTTTGGGGACAAGGGCATTGCCTACAGCGGCACCTGCCGGGTGCTGCGCACCATCCTGGGATATGACTATCTCTGGAATGAGGTTCGCGTGAAGGGCGGCGCCTATGGCGTAATGTGCCAGTTTTTCAGAGAGGGGTTTGGCTACATGGTATCGTACCGAGATCCGAATCTGGCGGAGACCAACCAGGTATACCAGGGCGTGCCGGACTATCTGCGAAACTTTGAGGCCGATGAGCGGGAATTGATGAAATATATTATTGGTACAATAAGTGAACTGGATACACCACTGCCCCCAAGGGAGAAGGGCAAGCGCTCCTTCGCTGCCTACATGACAGATTTGACCGATGAGGATGTACAGAAAAGCCGGGATGAGGTTTTGTCCACCGATTGCGAAAAGATTCAAAAGATGGCGGAAATGATAGACGCCATATTGTCGGATGGCTATATTTGTGTGCTGGGAAGCGAGGATAAGATAAAACAGTCCGGAGAATTGTTTGATACAGTGCGGGTATTGAATTAGTTATTACACTGGATATTTTAAAAAGGAGAGGAAAGATGGAGAAACAATTCAAATCGGGTTTTGCCACTCTGGTGGGGCGGCCCAATGTGGGAAAGTCGACTTTGATGAACCGGATGATTGGACAGAAGATTGCCATTACATCAAACAAGCCCCAGACCACGAGAAACCGGATTCAGACAGTATATCATGATGAGCGGGGGCAGATTATATTTCTGGATACGCCGGGGATTCATAAGGCGAAAAACAAACTGGGGGAGTACATGGTAAATGTGGCAGAGCGCTCCTTCCGGGAGGTGGATTTGGTGCTGTGGCTGGTGGAGGCTACAGACTTTATCGGCAAGGGAGAGCGTCACATTGCGGAAGTGTTGGAGAAAGTATCGGTACCGGTTATTCTTGTCATGAATAAAATAGATACAGTGAAAAAAGAGGAGCTGCTGGTATGTATTGACGCTTATAAGGATATTCTGGATTTTGCGGAAATTGTGCCGGTGTCGGCAAAGACCGGGGAGTGTGTGGAGGATTTGCTGGCCACAATGTTTGAGTATCTGGAGGCGGGGCCGGCGTATTACGATGAGGATACAGTGACGGACCAGCCGGAACGCCAGATTGTGGCAGAGTTAATTCGGGAGAAGGCGCTGCGGCTGCTGTCGGATGAGATTCCCCATGGCATTGCCGTATCCATCGAGCAGATGAAGGAGCGGCCGGGACGGCGGGGGCTCATGGATATTGATGCCACCATTGTCTGTGAGAGGGATTCCCACAAGGGCATTGTCATTGGCAAACAGGGTGCCATGTTAAAGAAAATAGGGACCAGTGCCCGGAAGGAAATTGAGGATTTTTTACAGAGCAAGGTCAATCTGAAACTTTGGGTAAAGGTGCGGAAAGACTGGCGGGACAGCGCTCTGCAGTTGAAGAATTTCGGCTATCACGAGATGGAATAAAGTGCCAGCATAGCCAGAGGCTCCAGTGGACATCCTACTGTTAGCACCATCGTGCTAGGCTGACTGAAAGCAACAACGCTATTTTGTCGCTAGCGCAAGACTAAACAGGGTTCAAATTAGCACCGTCGTGCTAGAGACAGGGAAAGTAAGATACGACAGGAGGAAGGTCATGGAGAGGGAAGAATGCTGGGATAATTTTTTCCGCACCGGGCGGGTGGCGGATTATTTGGAATACGTAAGGACCAGCCGTGTATACGGCATGAATTCAGTCAAAGAAGAGAGGGGACAGCGTGAAGGAACGAGTGATGGGGATGGTGCTCTCAGCCGCAACCATCGGTGAACAGGATAAGCGTGTGGTTCTTCTGACAAAGGAGCGGGGACGCATCGCCGCCTTTGCCAGAGGGGCAAGACGCCCCAAAAGTCCGCTTTCTGCTTCCACAGAGCCCTTTACCTTTGGGGAATTTTTCATTTATCGGGGACGGGATTCCTATACCATTGAGCAGGTGGAGGTAAAAAACTTTTTTCCTGAGCTGCGCAAGGACCTGGACAATCTTTACATGGCATTATACTTTTGTGAGGTGGCCTCTTATTTTACCAGAGAAGGTATGGAGGCAAAGGCAGAGTTGAACTTACTGTATCTGTCCCTGCGGGCGCTGACAGTACCTTCCCTGCCCCGGAAACTGGTGCGTTACATATATGAATTCCGGATGCTGGCCCTGGAGGGTGTGGCACCCCGGATTTTTTCCTGCATCCGCTGTGAAAAAACCGAGGGACTTCATCATTTCTATGTGGGAGAGGCGGGGATTGTCTGTGATGCCTGCTACGATGGCCGGACGGGAATTACCATTTCCGAGACGGCTATTTATACACTCCAGCGTATTGTATCGGCGCCGCTGGAAAAACTCTACACCTTTTCCGTGGGAGAGGGGGTATTAGCGGAGCTGGAGCAGGTGGTGGGGCGTTATTTCTCCGCCCATACTGATAAAACCTTCCAATCTCTTTCCATGATAGGAGATATATAACCACTTATTTTCTTATTTCGACCACTTACCCCAAAAGCATTTACAATAGTCTTCCATCTGCTATAATGACATTGTCAGCAGGAAAGGAACTAAAAGATATGAAAATACGCATTGAGCAGGACGAGTCGCTGGCGGAGGAGGAGATTATCCTGCGCTGCCGGGCGCTGACCGGGGAAGTGAGGCAGATACAGAATGCCATTGCTTCTGCGGTGGGAACCACGCAGAATTTCATATTGTATAAAGAGGACACCGAGTATTATGTGGCGCTGGAGGATATTTTGTTTTTCGAGACGGAAAATGGCAGTCTGAATGCACACACCAGAGATAATGTGTACCAGACCAAGTGCCGGCTGTATGAATTGGAAGAGATGCTTCCAGGGCATTTTTTGCGGGTGTCCAAATCTACCATTGTCAATGTGTGGCAGATTTATTCACTGCGGAAAAGCAGTTTTTCCACTATTAGCGAAGCGGCCTTTTTTCATTCCCACAAAAAGGTGTTTGTTTCAAGACATTACGTGAGGGCTTTGCGTGAGAAGCTGACAGAACGACAGATACAACAGAATCCAATGCCGTAGAGGCAGAAAGTGAGGGAATAAAGATATGAAGAAAAATTATTTTTGGGGAGTGTTCCTGATTCTGGCCGGAGCGTATCTGGTGGTGAGCCAGATGGGCTATCTCCCTTCTGTGGGAACATTTACCCTTGTGTTTACCATCCTGTGCCTTGCGGCAATAGTCTATAGTGTACTGCACATAAGTTTTGGCGGTATTTTGTTTCCCCTGGCATTTATTGGCATTATGTACGATGAACCGCTGGGAATTACGCCCATTACGCCTTGGACGATACTGCTTGCGGCCCTGCTTGGCACCATTGGGCTAAACCTACTCTTTGCCAATCGGCGCAAAAGCTGGAAAAAAATCAAGGGGATTAAAAAGGAGCGGAATGAGTGGAAACAGGCAGAGAAAAACGCCAAAGAAGAGGATGGAGAGAAGCTGTATTTTCATTCCGTATTTGGCGGTATCATTCGCTATGTGACCTCCACGAATTTTCAGCAGGCGGTGGTAGACTCTAAATTTAGTGGTATGAAACTCTATTTTGATAATGCCCAGATACCATCCGGCCGTGCTGTTATTACGATGAACGCTACTTTTTCGGGGGTGGAGTTGTATGTGCCCAGACAGTGGAAGGTAGTTAACCAGCTAAACTCTCCCTTTAGCGGCGTGACGGAGAAAAATAAGCATGCAGAGGATGTCACAGCGGAGCTGATATTGGAGGGAGAAAACCCTTTTTCCGGCGTCACTATTTATTATGTGTAAGAAATTATGGTGATTTATTCTTGAAAAATCCTCCTTATAATAGTAAAATAGAAAAAGAATTTATTTTGGAGGATAGAAAATATGGAAAAAACAATGGAAAAAATTGTTGCACTGTCGAAAAACCGGGGCTTTATCTATCCGGGTTCGGAGATTTACGGCGGTATGGCCAACACATGGGACTACGGACATCTCGGCGTGGAATTAAAAAATAATGTAAAAAATGCCTGGTGGCAGAAATTTGTCCAGGAAAATAAATATAATGTAGGAGTGGACTGCGGAATTCTGATGAATCCCAAGGCATGGGAGGCGTCGGGACATCTGAGCGGCTTTTCTGACCCTTTGATGGACTGCAGGGGATGTCATGAGCGGTTTCGCGCCGACAAACTGATTGAGGACTACGCCGGAGAAAACGGTGTGGATTTAGGTGGCTCTGTAGACGGCTGGGAAAGAGAACAGATGGAGAACTTTATTGAAGAACACAAAATCGTCTGCCCAAGCTGCGGCGCACATGATTTTACTGAAATCCGCCAGTTCAACCTGATGTTCAAAACATTTCAGGGTGTGACAGAGGATACCAATAGTGCCGTGTATCTTCGGCCGGAGACCGCCCAGAGTATTTTTGTAAATTTCAAAAATGTTCAGAGAACCTCCCGGAAAAAGGTGCCATTTGGCATTGGACAGATCGGAAAGTCCTTCCGGAACGAGATTACACCGGGTAACTTTATTTTCCGTACCTGTGAATTTGAGCAGATGGAACTGGAATTTTTCTGCGTGCCGGATACGGATTTGGAATGGTTTGCTTATTGGAAAGAGTTTTGTATCAACTGGTTAAAGTCGCTGGGAATCAAAGAGGATGAAATGAGAGTCCGCGACCATGACCCGGAGGAACTTTCCTTCTACAGCAAGGCCACCAGTGATATTGAATTTTTATATCCCTTTGGATGGGGAGAACTCTGGGGTATTGCCGACCGCACGGATTATGACCTGACCCAGCATCAGAATACTTCCGGTGTGGATATGAGTTATTTTGACGATGAGCGAAAGGAAAAATATGTGCCGTATGTCATTGAGCCGTCTCTGGGAGTCGGCCGTATGTCCTTAGCCTTCCTTTGCAGCGCTTACGATGAGGAAGAAATCGGCGAGGGGGATGTGCGGACGGTACTGCATTTTCATCCGGCAATAGCACCAGTTAAGGTTGCGGTTCTGCCGCTGTCAAAGAAACTGAATGAGAAGGCAGAAAAGATTTATGAAGAATTAGCCAAAGAATATAATTGTGAGTATGATGACCGGGGCAATATCGGAAAGCGTTACCGAAGACAGGATGAAATCGGCACACCATACTGCGTGACCTATGATTTTGATTCCGAAGAAGATGGCATGGTGACGGTTCGCGACCGGGATACCATGGAGCAGGAACGGATTAAAATAAGCGAATTGAAAGCATATTTTGCAGACAAATTTGTTTTTTAATTTAGCATGATGGCGCAAGATTAAATAGGGTTCAAACGGGCACCATCGTGCTAGCACGATGAGTGAGAAGGACTAATGATGGGGAATGCTTATGCGCAAACGAAATTATGACGGAAAGCAGATTCTGGTGATTGTACTGCTCAGTGTGTTTATGCTGGCGGCCGCTGCTTTTCTCAATTATATGGAAAAAGACCAGGCCAGGGAAACCGCCTCCACCCAGGCGGCGATTTCCTCTCCGGCAGCTGTCTCTGCTGCATCAAAGGCTTCCGTGGACTCTGCGGTTACACCGGACCAGACAGAAGGAATTGCCACGTATCTTCAGGGCCCAAAGTCCTGGAAGGCGCGCAGGGAGTGGTCAGGCCGGTGGGGAACCCAGTATTATGACGGTGGTTCCTTTGGTGGTTTTGGCTGTGGGCTGTGCTGTATGGCAAATGTGTATTGCAGTCTGACCGATTACCGCTGTTCGCCCCTTGACATGTACCAGTATGCCAAGGAAAAAAGCATGTACGAAGGCGGCGGGGCCATTGACTGGGGGTATATGAAACAGACGCTGGCTTCGGCAGGCTTTACCTGTGACGTGGGGCGTAAACCCTCGGAATATGCCTCATTTCAGAATATTGTGAAAAACTCCCAGGCCTGTATTGTGGTGGTGAGCAGCAGCAACAGTACCTGTTACTGGAAGGATACACCGGGCCACTATGTAACACTGTTTTTATACGATGAAAAAACAGACAAAATATTTCTGGCAGATTCCGGGGACCCCTCCCATAACCGGCAGTGGGTGCCATTGAAGAAAATATACCGTTCCTTAAAAACGGCCAATCGCTGGCAGTATCTGATGGTGACGGCTTATGATAAGAAAAAGGATGGCTGGAAGCATAGGGGAATTGGTGGTAGATGTGTGTTGCCGGAGGGGTGGCAGGTCTGATGTTGTTGAATTTGATTCAAAAAAATTCACAAATCGACTCCGGCAGAGGTGATGCTTCGCAT
>JAFLTB010000029.1 GCA_022510605.1 Lachnospiraceae bacterium | reverse complement strand
CTTATAGGTAGGTGATGGTATTAGCAGATTTTTCTCATGGTTTGCCATTTGTGTCATGCCCGTGGCATAAATTTTCTGAAATTTATCCATAACTATAGTAAAATATTTTTTATCTAACATAAGAAAGGACTGATATTATGCGTCTACCAAATGGTTTTGGAAATGTTTCCAAATTACCTGGTAATCGCAGGCGACCATACCGGGCAAGACTAACTACCGGATGGCGCATTGACGAAACAGGGAAAAAACATCAGCAGTACGCAACTATTGGATATTTCGAGACAAAAGAAGAAGGTATCATTGCACTCTCCAATTACAGGCAGAATCCTTACGATTTAAAAAGAAGAGAGATTACCTTCCGAGAAGTTTACGAACGGTTTTCCTCCGAACATTTTCCAAAAATTTCAGAGGTAAATGTGCAGGGCTACACCACCGCATACCGGGTCTGCCATTCTCTGTACGACAAGCCTTTTTGCGATATCCGGCGAGTCCATCTGCAGCGTATTATTGATAACTGCGGGAAAAATTACCCGTCATTGAAAAAATTGAAAGTGCTGTTTAACCAGTTATATAAATATTCCATGCAAAACGAATTGTGCGAAAAGGACTATTCCCGCTTTCTGGACATCCAGCAGTAC
Organism: Lachnospiraceae bacterium; assembly: GCA_022510605.1. Lineage (GTDB taxonomy): Bacteria > Bacillota > Clostridia > Lachnospirales > Lachnospiraceae > Eubacterium_F. Next base: position 31,744 of record JAFLTB010000029.1, on the reverse strand, counting down.
AAGGACCGCAATCCCAACGCTTATCACCGCCAGCCTTTCAGCCAGCAGGAAGTGGATGAACTTTGGAAGCACAAAAACCAGGACGTTTATTACACGGTGATTTTAATGCTGATTTACAGCGGATGCCGTGTCAGCGAACTACTGGATTTGAAAAAAGAAAATGTGAATCTGGAAGAACGATGGTTTTTCGTGGAAAAATCCAAAACGAACGCAGGCATTCGGTATGTGCCGATTTCCCAAAAGGTACTGCCCTTTTTTCAGGCATGGTATAAAAAAAATGACTGCCCTTATCTGATTAGCAGCAGTCGGGGCAATCATTTGCACTATCGAAATTTTTATGATTCCTACTGGAAACCTATGATGGAAAAATTGTATTTTGAGCATCGGCCCCACGATACCAGGCATACCTGCATCACCATGCTGACATTGGCCGGAGTCAATGATAAACTGATTAAAAAGATTGTGGGACACAAGGGGCAAAACATCACCGAGACCATATACACCCACTTTGATGTGGGAGAACTGGTGGAAGCCATTGACTGTATTTAGTGTGTCATATGTGTGTCATGCAGTAAAAATCAAAGTATACGCCCGCCAGGCGTACTACTAAAAATCAGCCGCTCTTATCACCCAAAAAGCAAAGAGCGGCTGGCCAGTTTATGCCTCAATTTCCAGGAAACGCTTGATTCGTTTCATTTTCTCCTTGGTCATACGGTAACCATGCCAATAGGACATTTCCAGTTTCCGTATATCACTTTCAAAACTGTTCAAAAGATGGTTTGGCCGGATAATCATGGCCTTTCCCTCCTTCGCCAGTTTCTCACAATACCGTACGGTCTCATTATATCGCTCGGGACGCTCCTTAATGGCACGACGGATTTCCGGATATCGGCGGCCCAGCACACGAGCTCCCATCTTGTCATACTTTCCATACCGTTTGATATAGCCCCGGGGCTGGGTCAGTATAATCAACAGCTTGTCACACCCATCCTCCAGTGCCTTTTTCACCGGAATGGAATCTGCCAGTCCGCCATCGAAATATTTATTCCCATCCAGTTCAATGGCCGGAAAAAACATCGGCAGAGCACAGGTAGCACGCAGCATGGTGAATTTATCATCCATTTCCATCGCATTTTTATATTCACCCTGTCCGGTAACCGCATTGATGACTCCCACCAGGCAGGTTCCCTCATAAGCAAAAAAGGTCTCTTTATCAAAAGGAACCAGCTTGTTTGGAATTTCATCAAAGACAAAATCCAGCCCGAAAATGCTTCGATTCTTCCGAAGATTGCTTCGGCTCATATACCGCTTGTCATTACGGTATTTCTGCATAATCTCCAGATTTCTCTGGGGCTGCTTGGAAATATAGGAAACCCCGTTGGAAATGCCCGCTGACACACCAACGCAATAAGGGAGCAGAATATTTTCTGATAACAGGGCATCCATTACCCCTGCACTGAATACCGGGCGAAAGGTGCCGCCCTCTAAAACAAGTCCTGTCACGATTACCTCCATGCATAAATTATTTTTTTCAGTATAACACTATCCTGCCGTCACATCAAGCCCCAAAAGGGTGCCTTCCTATACGCAAAAAGCCACCATCCAGGGCCGATGGTTCCGGCTGATGGATGATGGCTTTCGTTATTCTGTATAAATGCCGCTTATTGGCATTTGCTATATACGGTTCCGGTCATCAAATCTTTACCTTTAGCGGCAAACATCTCCGATACCGATACTACCTGGAATCCCGCATCAGTGAAGTATTGTAAAAGTGTTTCGATAGCTGCTGCCGTATTGGCCTGGGTCTCGTGCATCAGGACAATATCACCGTCCTTTGCCGCTTTCACATTGGTAATAATCTGTTCTGTAGTGGTTTTTGGATTGTCCATCCAGTCCTTACTGTCTACGGCACAGTTGGCAAACGGTGCACGAATATACCCCCGCATGGCTGCACTCACTGACAAGTTCGGTGCACGGAACATGAAATTGTTGAATCCTGTAATTTCTTTCAGCACCGCATTGGTATCTTCAATGGATTTTTTAATAGCTTCCTCGTTCAGCGAACTCATGGAATTCCATCCCCAGGAGTGGTTACCCACTTCAAATCCATTTTCCTTGGCAGAAAGAATTTCTGCTTTCTTCGCATCGCTGTTAATCTGGCTTCCTATATAGAAGAAGGTAGCATGGGCGTTATATTTCTTCAATGCCTTCTGAATTACCATACTGGTGTCGGTGTCGGTATTTCCTACCGGGCCATCATCAAAGGTAAAGGCCACCATTGGCTTTTCAGGGTCAATCCAACTGGTATTCAGTCCCTCATAGACAAATTTCTCTGGTGCATAGGTCGGTCCCGGCGTAGGCGTAGGCACTACCGGTGCATCCGGGTCCGGGTATACCGCACCTGCTTTGGCAATGAACTCAATGCTGGTAATAGTAACACTGACAAGCTTATCCGGCCAATTGTATTTCCCATTCATCGGCTGAATATTAATCCCCACTACCGTGCCGCTTTTTCCACTTAAACTTATCGTGCCTGTTGTACTTCCCACAGTCATGGCATTAAGGTTATGCGCCACACCATCATCATAACCATCCAGTGTTCCCGCGGTCTGGGCTATACCGATTTTTCCCGCATTGAAATCCGATTTGTCATCATCCGCGAATACCAGTTCATAACCCACTTTCATCTGACTAAAGAGGCTCAAATCAAAACGGCTCTCAATCTGTTTGCTAAAGTCAATTTTAGCCGGCGATGAGGTAAAGGTAGTCGTAAGTCCTGTCAAATCAATAACAATGTTTTGAACCGGCTCTAACTCCTTGTCCTGAGACGAACCCGTCGGCGTTGGCGTCGGGGAATTCGAAGTAGATGGGTTCGTCGGCGTCGGCGTCGCTTTTGTCCCGGAATCCGTAGAAGTTGCCGGTGTTGGCGTATTGTCCTTTTTCTCTGCATCCTTTTTCTCTGCATCCTTTTCCTCTACTGTCACTGCACAGTTCAACTTTTTCTTGCCAATCTTTGCTGTCACAACAGCTTTTCCAGCTTTCTTTCCCTTTACCACCACGCTGGTCTTTTTCTTTTTAGACAGGGAAATGTACTTTTTACCCTTCTTAATCGTCCATTTCGCTTTTTTCTTTGTGTTCTTTACCTTAATGGTCTTTTTCTGTCCAACCTTCACGGTCACTTTCTTACTGCTCAATTTTACCTTCCCGGCGGCATCCGCATAGGGCACGGATATTCCCACTACCAGTGCCAGCATCAGCACAAAACTAAGCAGTACATTTCTTTGTTTCTTCATTTCTGAACCTCCAATCATTATATTTAAGCAAGTATTACACACATCATGCGGCTTCCCCCTGATGGCATTTTGCTTATGTCTATTATATAATTAAAATGTAGGATTGTAAATATGAAAATCACTTAGGTTTTCGTATTTTTGTGTAAAAAGCACTTATCACAGACCAGCCGGCAGTCTGTCTGCATTTTCTTCATAATCTCTTTCATGGCTGGTTCCGGCACGGCGATGCAGCCTGCCGTGGGCTTTCCCTCCTCACAGTGCAAAAAAATGCCGGAGCCAAGCCCCGGCATTCCTGCCTTATTATAATCTGTCACCAGGACATAGGAGTAAGCTGCTCCCATCTCCGCAATATGCTCCGCTGAGCTCCAGTCCTGACTTACTTCCCGCGTGCTCACTAACTGATTGTAATACCGGGAGTCCGGGTCGTCCACCAGATAATAACTCTCGTCCACCTGTATATAAGGAAAGGCCGTTCCCGGATTTTCCTTTAAACCAAAGCCGTACAGAAAAAATCCCTCCACCGGTGTTCTGCCGTCACCTTCTCTTTGTTTGCCCAGGCCATTTCTCCCAATCCAGCCAGAGGTTCGCACAATTTCCTGCCATCCCCCTGCCTCTGCTTGTTTCCGTCCACGCCCTGCGGCCTCCCGCCCCTGCCCATAACCTGTGTTCTCCCTCGCCTGCAAAGCCACTGCTGCACGGCATCCCTCTGCCGTCACAAGCAGCCGCTGTTCTCTTTTTTCCATGTCCTCGCCACGTTCTTTTTCTTTCATTTTACGCAGGCATCCTGTCACTGTGAAAACCAGCCTTAGGAAGTCTCCCTGTAACCGGTTTTTCCATATCGAAGTGCTGTTCCCTCCTTGTTCAACTTAAACTCCTGCCAGAGCACTCCGATACCTTCCCCATCTTTTCCTATACTTAGGAAATGGGAAATTTCAAGAGTACCTTTCTTATGATTGAACCTGTAATCCTCTTCGTGTGGTACGTTGATTTCCCCCTGCTGCTTCAGCCACTTTCGATTGGACGGATCTATTTTCTGAAGGGGAATCTGAATTTCAAAATCTGTCCAGTCAGGCTTTATGGCCGCTGACTCCACCGCCTTATCCTGCACCATTGTCATATTTATACTGCGGTTACGGTAGCCCCCCGGAAGCCGGAGCACTCTCCACTTACCATTCCCGCCCAGTTTCAACAGCCGCAGGTCAAGGACACGGGCATCCCGGAACACCATTAAAATTTCCTGGATTCCATCTTCATCCCAGTCCACAGTGGTAATGTCACAGTGGGAATACGCAAGAAACTCAGACTTCTTCCGCAATTCCACCTGAATGCCATTTACCAGGGCAATCACACTCCTGCCCTCCTCATCCGCCAGCAGTTTTACCGACAATTCCTTTTTTTCCGCAGATGTATTCATATCCGTAAGCAGCCCCGTATATTCGGCATATTGGGTATAGCCAGGCAGTTCCCCCTCTGTAATCCTGGTATCTGCATAGGTCAAATTATTAATGGCCTGTAATTCTGCCTCTGTTACCGGATGCTCCTCCAGAAAGGCAAGGCAGAACGGCCGAATCTCCTCCGGCAAATACTTCAGGTCTGGTTCCTGCCCGGAGCCCGGCTCCATGTTTGTCACATTATAGAGATATGGCAAAATAAGCAGTCCAAAATTTTTCAGCTTTCTTTCCTTTTTTTCTGTCTCCATATTCCCATGAATAAGCGTTCGGACGTCGGCATATACCTGATTTCTCTCACTTTTCCACAACTGGCTGAATTCCTCGGGATGCGCAAAGGATTTTCCGGTCATGGCCATCAAATCACACTGTAAAATATCTTCTACTGCTGAGGCCATCAGATACCCCATCAGTCCCTGCAGTTCATTTTTCTCTATCTCCTCTGAAAGATAGGGGAGGGCTTCTGTACCAAGCCCCACTAATCTGCGATAGTATTCAGAGTCCTTATACGGTTCAATATCGGAACGCACCAGCGTCATGGTGTCCCATTTAAGTTCTCCCGATTCCAATTTCCGATTTAAATCCTCTACAGTTTCCTTTACCTGCTTTTCCATTGACTTTACTGTAGGAGGACTATAACTTCCTTCTCCCACAACGACTGCCGTCAGAGCTGCTCCTGCCACCAGCAGACAGGCTGCTGCCTTTGTTACACGCCGCCATTTTCTCCTGTGCCGGTATTTTCTGTCATCAAAGTTAAGCATCTCCGTAACAAACCGCTCCTCCACCTTACCAATTGCCTCAGATAATATTTCTTCCTTCATAGGGACACCCCCTGTTCCAATAAATATTGATACAACTTTTTCCGTATCCTCAGCAACTGCATCGAAGCATTCCGCTGGGATATACCCCGGGAAGCAGCAATCTCCTTTACGGATTCTGCCAGCCAGTACCGACGCATGAAAAGATTTCTTTTTTCCGCATCCAGAGTTTCCAGAAATTTTTCAACAAGCTCTGTCAGTTCCTGCGCCAGTACAACTTCCTCCACAGTCTCCCTTGCCGGAATACACTCCTTCAATTCGTCCAAAGACCGGGTATATTCGCTATAACGTTTCCTGGCATGATTATCACGCCATGCCTTCAGAGCCAGATTCCGGGTAGTCTGGCATAACCATGCCCGCAGGGAGTTGGGCTTTAGAGGAGGAATACTGTCCCAGGCCGCCAGACAGACGTCGCTTATACACTCTTCCCCATCCTCTTCATTCCCTAATATGCGAAAAGCAATCTGTCTGCACAGCTTCCCGTACTTTTTCTCCACCTCTGCAATCGCCTGTTCCGAACGGTCAAAAAAAAGACAAAAGATTTCCTCGTCGTCCATTGTCTCCCCTCCTCCCTTTCGTTTTCTTCTGATATAAAAATATTTTCTATACTATATAAGTACCCATTCAAACATCCGGTACAACATATTTCACAAAAAATATTATAGCGAAAATAATATCGGTTGTTTTCCATCTTCCCTTAAATTTTCGCCAAATTTCCTCCGATATATAAATATAGAAATGTCTTATAATGCCTTACGGAATAAATTTGCACCTCAGACAGGGAAGGAGGAGGACATGATGAACCTGACTATTAATCCAAATTATACTGAACCGGCACAGCCGGGCACACATAAGACGCAAAAAACAATCTATGCCGGGGCGAAGAATCCGCAGGAAACCGACAGTCTGGGAAACCGGATTGCTGCTGCGCAGAAAAAATCCATGAAAAAGATTTTAGATCAGTTCAAAATAGACAGCGCCACCGACAAGAATTTGAAGGACAGAACCGCTCATATGGAGGAATTGTCCCAGCAAATTGTAGACAACCTGAAGGAAATCAAAGAGATTGATGAGTCCATTGCTTCCTATAAAGAGCAGTTTGGCATTACGGAAGAAACCGCTCCGGAGGATTACCCGGAGGAGTATAAGCAGATTGTCTCAGACCTTGAGACAAAAAAAGCCATGTGCCAGCATGAACTGGACCCTACGAACCGGGATAACCTGTACCGGCAAAAACAATATGAATCCGCCATGATTCAGGGAATCAAGCAGGAACGTCTCAAGTATCACGATATGGTGGATACACAGAAGATTGCAGAAGAGATTATGGACGACGCTCTGAAGCAGGCTGTGAAGGACATAACAGAGGAAGCACGCGAGAATATGGATAATACCTTTGAGGCGACGAAAGAGGAAGCGGCAAAGAGAAAATCCGAAGAAGAAAAGAGAGAAGAGGAATTGATTGCTTCTGAGACAGATAAGGAAAAAACCCGGGTTGAGTTGAAAAAATATATAGAAGAACAGCATATCATTGACGAGGATGCCATCGGACTGATGGTGGATAAACAGATGTAAAGGAACAACCGAAAAGTTAATCTCAGCATGCGGGAAGGGCCGGCTTTTTACCGGCCCTTTTTGGATGGGGAAATACTTTTTATTCCACCGTATAATACCGCTGAAACTTGCTTTTTGGTTTTTCGGGTATGGTAAGGGCCAGCCGGTGTTCTGCCACAAGGGGCGCCACATATTTTTCCATAACGTAAAAATTTGTCTTGATGCCAAGCATGGCTGCTATCTCCCCCCTGGATTTTGGTTCACGGCAAAACTCCAGTATACTCTGCACCGGATCTTTCCGAACTGCCGGATATACAGGCGGAACCGGACGAAGTATGCTGCCAGGCGCCGCACCCATATAAACCAGAGCCGGTTCACGCACCTCACTATATACCGGATAACTTTCCGTATATACCACATCTCGCCTGAAATTATCATCACTGTAAATTTCATTATACAGGGTTACGACAAATTCATTACGCCGATTCTCAAACCGGGGAGCTGGCAGTCCGAACTTCGCCATCTCCCGGCGTATGGTGGGAATCCCGGAATAACGGTTCTCTGCCCCGGTCAGGCTCTCCGCCATTACCGCCAGTGCCGGATTGCGAAGGTCTGGCCGGGCCACTCCCAGCTGCTCCACTGTCATTCTTCCATATAAAGTTCCCGGACTGTGGAGTTCCAGGCGGTCCCGGAACAGATTCAACTGTATCGGAGTCCCCTCTGTATGCACACTGTAATCCCTGTGAATCAGCGCATTCAGTACCGCTTCCCGAATCGCATTGACCGGGTACTCCGTCTTATCTGCCCGTCTGCCTGTATCCGGCTGAATAATGGTTTTTACCTTCATGTTCCTTTTGCAGAAGGCGACTGCCTCCTCCACCATTTCATCCAGCGTCCCCTCAATCCGCTTATTGTCCAGAAAACGGGCGTCGTCCTTATCCACCTCTCCAATCTCATAGCCGGAAACTGCTATGGCCGTGATACCATACTGCGGATAAAGCCCCTGAGGATAAATACCAAAATTTATCAGCGCCGCCAGTGTCGGTATTCCATTCTTGGTAATATTTAACATTTCATACATCATTTTTTTTGGCATTCTGGCAAACTGCGGTCGTTCTTTTTTTCTCCCCCGGAGATATTCTTCCAGTCTGTCTCTGTCCAACAGCTCTATCCGGGCACGCTCCACCTCCCGCTCATCGTCACGGACGTGGCGGCGAAACGCCTCATAGCTGTATATCTCATAATCCGTCATAGGCAAATCCGCATCCCCCACCCGGATATAAGAACCCTTTACTTTTCCCTTCCCCCGGTAGTAGCAGGGTCTCTCCGCCACATCCACTGCCGGAATTTCCACTGCTGCCACCGATTTTCCCTGAAACTTGGTAAACGTAAAGAGACCTCTCACTGGAGGCTCCATCTGGTTGCACTGTTCCGTGACTTTTTTTTGCAAATCCTGTAAATCATATACTCCCGTACAGGCAAAGCCACTTTCTTCCTCCAAGCCAAACACAATCGTTCCCCCGGCGTCCTGATTCGCAAACCCCGACAAGGTATCGTATAATCTTGCCGGACAGCCTCTATGGGCAGCTTTTACCTCTATAACCTGGGCTTCCGCCTGCTGGTCCTGAATCCGCTTTACCAATTCTACTAATTCTTCTATCAGCATATACATTCCTCCCAACCGAAAAAATTTTACTAACTTTGTTGCTTTTATGCTAACATACTTGTTTAAAATTTGCAAATAGTTTTATTTTAACAAATATATTTTGTTAAAATCACCTTTTTTATTTGTTAATTTATATTTTTGAAAATCTTCAAAAATCCCTTGTGGTTTTTCCTATTTTCTATATAATATAACATAGGGAATTATAAGAGGACAGAAAACAAAGGAGGGTATTTTCTTATGCCAAAAAGGACAGACATTCACAAGGTATTGATTATCGGCTCCGGTCCCATTGTCATCGGACAGGCCTGTGAGTTTGACTATTCCGGTACCCAGGCCTGCAAGGCACTGCGCAAGCTGGGATATGAAATTGTACTGGTGAATTCCAATCCCGCAACTATTATGACCGACCCGGAGACGGCGGATGTTACCTATATTGAACCCCTGAACGTAGAACGGCTGGAGCAGATTATTGAGAAGGAACGGCCCGATGCACTCCTGCCGAATCTCGGCGGCCAGTCCGGGCTGAATTTATGTTCCGAACTGAACAAAGCCGGAATTCTGGATAAGTATAATGTAAAAGTTATCGGTGTTCAGGTAGACGCTATCGAGCGGGGTGAAGACCGAATTGAATTCAAAAAAACCATGGACAAACTGGGAATTGAGATGGCCCGCAGCGAAGTAGCCTACAGCGTAGAAGAAGCGCTGTCCATTGCTGACCGCCTGGGTTACCCGGTGGTGCTCCGTCCTGCCTATACCATGGGCGGCGCCGGAGGCGGCCTGGTTTATAATAAGGAAGAATTAAAAACCGTATGCGCCAGAGGATTACAGGCCAGCCTCGTGGGACAGGTTCTGGTGGAAGAATCCATTCTTGGCTGGGAGGAACTGGAACTGGAAGTTGTGCGTGACGCCGACAACAATATTATCACCGTATGCTTTATTGAAAACATCGACCCTATGGGCGTACATACCGGTGATTCTTTCTGCTCCGCACCTATGCTTACCATTTCTGAGGAGTGCCAGAAAAAATTACAGGAGCAGGCGTACAAGATTGTGGAATCCGTGCAGGTAATTGGCGGCACCAACGTGCAGTTTGCCCATGACCCGGTCAGCGACCGCATTATCGTAATTGAAATTAATCCACGTACTTCCCGTTCTTCTGCCCTGGCTTCCAAAGCCACCGGATTTCCTATTGCACTGGTATCTGCCATGCTGGCAACAGGCCTGACCTTAAAGGACATCCCTTGCGGCAAATACGGTACATTGGATAAATATGTGCCGGATGGAGACTATGTGGTAATTAAATTTGCCCGCTGGGCTTTTGAGAAATTCAAAGGCGTGGAGGACAAACTGGGAACCCAGATGCGCGCCGTGGGTGAAGTCATGAGTATTGGCAAGACCTATAAAGAGGCGTTCCAGAAAGCCATCCGCAGTCTGGAAAACGGCCGTTATGGTCTGGGACACGCCAAAAATTTTGATACCATGACAAAGGAACAGCTTCTCCAACTTCTGATTACTCCTTCCAGCGAACGCCACTTTATTATGTACGAGGCACTGCGCAAAGGGGCAACTGTGGAGGAAATCCACGAACGCACAAAGGTAAAAGCCTTTTTCATTGAACAGATGAAGGAACTGGTAGAGGAGGAGGAAGCCCTTCTTGCCTGTCAGGGCAGCCTGCCAGCAGATGATCTGTTAATAACCGCTAAAAAAGATGGTTTTTCCGATAAATATTTGAGCCAGTTACTGGAAATCCCGGAAGAGGATATCCGCAAACGCCGTCTTGCTCTGGGAGTAGAGGAGGCCTGGGAAGGCGTCCACGTCAGCGGTACAGAAGACAGTGCTTACTACTACTCCACCTACAATGCGCCGGATAAAAATCCGGTATCCACAGATAAACCGAAAATTATGATTTTAGGCGGGGGCCCGAACCGCATCGGTCAGGGTATCGAGTTTGATTACTGCTGTGTTCACGCCGCTATTGCTCTGAAAAAACTGGGCTTTGAGACCATTATTGTCAACTGTAACCCGGAGACCGTGTCCACGGATTACGACACCTCGGATAAGTTGTATTTCGAGCCTCTGACCCTGGAGGATGTACTGAGCATTTATAATAAAGAAAAACCTCTGGGCGTTATTGCCCAGTTCGGTGGACAGACACCTCTGAATCTGGCGGCAGAACTGGAAAAGAATGGTGTGAAAATTCTCGGCACCTCTCCTTCTGTCATTGACCTGGCAGAAGACCGCGACCAGTTCCGGGCCATGATGGACAAACTGGAAATTCCAATGCCGGAATCCGGCATGGCCACCACGGTAGAGGAGGCCATTTCCATAGCCAAAAACATTGGCTATCCTGTTATGGTACGTCCTTCTTATGTACTGGGCGGCCGTGGCATGGAAGTTGTCTACGACGACGAGAGCATGACTGAATACATGAATGCGGCAGTGGGTGTTACTCCAGACCGCCCAATTCTGATAGACCGGTTCCTGAATCATGCCATGGAATGTGAAGCAGATGCCATCAGTGATGGGACCAGCGCCTTTGTTCCGGCTGTTATGGAGCATATTGAGCTGGCCGGCGTCCATTCCGGCGACTCAGCCTGCATCGTTCCTTCCGTCCACATTTCCCCGGAAAATGTGGCAACCATCAAGGAGTACACGAAAAAAATTGCGGAGGAAATGCACGTCCGCGGTCTGATGAATATGCAGTATGCCATTGAAAACGGAAAGGTATATGTGCTGGAGGCCAATCCAAGAGCTTCCCGTACCGTGCCACTGGTATCGAAGGTCTGCAATATCCGCATGGTGCCTCTTGCCACTGACATTATTACATCGGAACTGACAGGACGTCCTTCCCCGATTCTGGAACTGAAAGAACAGGAAATTCCTAACTACGGCGTTAAGGAAGCGGCCTTCCCATTCAATATGTTCCAGGAGGTAGACCCTGTCCTGGGACCGGAAATGCGCTCCACTGGCGAGGTACTAGGACTGTCCCACTCCTATGGCGAAGCCTTTTACAAGGCTCAGGAGGCGATTCAGTCCAAGCTTCCATTATCTGGAACGGTACTGATTTCCGTCAATAAGCGGGATAAAGATGAGATTGTAGATATTGCCAAAACCTTTGCCGGGGATGGCTTCCAGATTATTGCCACTGGCGGCACATACGATTTGATTCACGAGGCTGGCATCCCTGCTGAAAAAGTCAAGAAACTGTACGAGGGTCGGCCAAACATACTGGATATGATTACCAACGGCGATATTCAGTTAATTGTCAATTCACCCGTAGGAAAAGACAGCGTTCACGATGACAGTTACCTGCGTAAAGCGGCCATCAAGGCAAAAATACCTTACATGACCACCGTCGCCGCTGCCAAAGCCACGGCAGAAGGCATCCACTATGTAAAATCCCACACCAGCGGAGAGATAAAATCCCTTCAAGTGCTGCACAGTGAGATTCACGATAAGTGATGAAGCCGGAAAAAAGCCCACGAATCGACTCGAACCGGCAACGCTTCGCGTTAAGGTTCTCGCTGATTCGTGGGTTTTTCTGGGTTCAGTAACTCTATCTCTCACTAATCAAGTTTAGTTTTTTGACTTTGCATCAAATTTTTTTGCTATTTAATGAGGAATAGGATATAAAACAACGAGTTTCCATCCAATCAGTGAGAACCTTAATGCGGGACGCAATAGCGTCTCGCGTTGCCGGTTCGAGTCGATTGGATGGAAAACTCGTGTTTTTAATATACTATCCTCTTAAAAGCAAATCATGCACACTGACAAAGGCTGGCTTTACGCCATAGTTTTCATCAAAGAGACCGCAACAGGTTCCATTCATCTTATAACTGTAATCCGTTGGGTCCATATCCGGATCATCCACAATACCCCAGATACATACCGCTGTCAATGGTTTACGGGAACCAGAGTTTGCCTCCTTATACACCTGGAACAACTTTTTGTAGAACTCTGCATGTTTAGCCAAGGTAGCCGCATCATTCTGATAATTTCTCACCGCCAGTTCTGTCACCTGTACTTCCACTCCGAGACCGGCAAATTTCTCAATGGCATTTTTTACCAAGGTAATGTCGCCATCATTCATACAGCCGTTCTGGGTTCCAAAACCGCCAATATAGCTCTGCATACCCACGCCGTCACACAGTTTGACATATCCTCCTTTACCGTCGGACTGATAGGAATTAATGGATTTCACCAGTTCGCAAATCGCATCCCGCTTATCCTGGTAAAAGGTATTATAATCATTGTAAAACAGCTTAATATCCAAATCCGGTTTGCTCTGCTTCAAGTTCTCTATGATTTCATGGGCATACTGGAAGGAAAGTTCCACATACTCCCTGCCAATGGTCTCATAGAACATGTTCTTTGCACCGCTTCGTAGAGTCCTCACATGACGGGCATCGCCAGCCGCATATTCGCTGGAGCTGTCTCCTACTGCCTCATTTACCACATCCCAGCAATAAATGATGCCCGGATACTTCTCCTCAAAATGGGTCAGAACCTGCTCCATATAATTTTTCAAACGTTTCTTGATGACCTCCCCGGAAGCATAGTCCTTAGAGGTATCATATCCCTCACGGAAGAACCAGTCGCTCATACCCGCATCCCATACCAGCACATGACCACGTATCCGTATATTATTCTCCTTGGCAAATTCCATTATTTTGTCCGCATTTCCAAAATTCAATACCGGCATGGAATCGGTATTTTTATAGGCCGACTTGGAACCATTCTGATCCAGCATGGAATAGGCTTTCATCTCATTGGATGCCGTGAGGCTGTTAAAATGATATTTCATCAGGTTCTTATACTTACTGTCATTCACAGTAGTGTTGCTGATTACTGTACCCATCTTAAAGCCGTACTGGGCCGCCAGTTCTGACAATTTGGAATAATTGGTGGTGGCATCCGTAATGTCTCTGGTGTCCTTTATCAACGTAATGGAGTGAATGGTAATGGTTACTGTCGTCGGTATTTTGGACGCATCGGAACCATACGTGTTGTATTTGACACCAAAGCCATAGCAGCCTGTCACTCCATTGAGACTGTAACTATAGGTCTTTTCCGTAGTAGAAAAGGAACTATAGCCCAGCGCAACAGCGGCACCATTCCAATACTCTGGTTTCTGATACCAGTTAAAGCAGGCCGGCGCTTCCGCATTTGCAGATACCCGGAACACCACTTCCTTATAATTGCTCAAATCCATGGCTCCTTTAGAGGCATCCATGTAAAAGGCAATCCCACCGCCACCAGATTCCTGTGTCACTGTTACGGTCACACTGCCATCGGCATTGTATGCCGGAGTTCCATTTATAGCAGCTGAGGCCAGGAAGCTGGAAGCGGAAAGTGTAATATTCTCATTCACTTCTGGATTGGAAGGATTCGTTGGCGCCGGCGTAGCCGATGACACACCCGAATAGGTGAAGGTGAGGCTGTTCAACGTAACCACTGCATTCTGGGTTCCCTCTATATCACTGTTTGTCATAATGGCATAGCCGCCAACGGTCTCTGTCTTTAACTCATCCGGAATAGTTATCTTATATTCTCCAGTCTTTTTATTATAATTTGTCAACTTGGACAGTTCGGAACCGGCTGTATTATACAACTTAAAGCAGGCAGAATCCGGTGTTCCTTCCACTGTCAGAGAATAGTGAACGCTCTCCACATTGCTGAGTGGAACCGGGGCCGCCAGATTATACGTTGCCTGGCTATACTGGGCAGCTTTCGCAAATTCTGTTACGGCCTTTCCGCCTTCCACCTTTGCAGTCACATTATCCGATTTACTTTTTACCGTAGAACCCTCCACTGCGTTTTCTGAAACCACCGGCGTCGGCGTAACTGTAGGCGCCGGAGGAACAGTGGCTGTAGCTGTAGCGGTGGCCGTCGGTGTTGCCGTAGCAGTAGCTGCAGCTGTAGCAGTAGCTGTAACTGTAACCGTAGCTGTCGGTGTTGCTGTGGCTGCAACTGTAGCCGTAGCTGTCGGTGTTGCCGTCGTTCCAGAACCCGGCGTGTTCGATGCTCCCGCTCCCGAATCTACAGAAGGATTTTTAGTCCCCGACGTCGCTGGTGTACCAGTGACAGATGGTTCTTTCCCGATTCCAGTAGAAGCCGTTGATACATTTACCTTGCATGTGCAGGTATAGCGTTTCTTCCCTTTTCGTATCGTCGCAGTTACTTTCGTGTTTCCTGCCTTTTTTGCCTTTATCTTCACGGCGTATTCACCGCTCTTTTTCGCTGTTGCTATTTTCTTGTTCTTGCTTTTCCACTTAATCTTCATGCCTTTGGCATTCTTTACTTTAATTTTTGTGGTTTCGCCAACAGCAATGCTAATCTTTTTTTTGCTCAGAACCGGTTTATTCTTTTTTGCCTGAACCGCAGGCGTCCCTGCCTGTGCCAAAAAGCTGCTGACCAGCAAACTCATTGCGCATAACAGCGCCATCCCTTTTTTTACTGTGTTTCCTCTCATATTCTGATACCTCCATCTGGTTCTCACACCAATACGTCCACGACTGTAGCTCCCCCACAGTCCATTCCTTCCGCAGCCGTAACTGCTTCTACCGGCATCTCGCCTGCTCCCATTGCACCCATATCCTGTTGCAGGGACATGCCCTGTTGCAGGGAATTTTCCTGCTGTTCCACCTGATGCCGGATTTTTTCTTTTATATAACGGAGTTCTGCCGCCCGTATCTCGCCCTGCTCTTCGTTTCTATGTCGTTTACGTATTTTTTGCAGTTCCTTCCGTAGAAGTTCTCTCACTTCATTTTCCTTACTTATATTTTTTGAAAATCCACCTTGCTTACACTTCTGGTCCATTCCCTCTTCGGCTCTCACATTACGGAGTTTCTTCTGGGCGCATTTTACCATCCGCTTGGCATGGGCAAGCGCCGCACGAATCTCGGCACTGTCGTATTCCCCCGTAGCCTTGTAGCGCTCAATCTGCTGCACTTTTCCCCTGGCCCGAACCAGAATCTGTGCAACACCACCAGAACTATTCGAACGCATCAATTGGGTAGATATTTCCCATGCACTATAACTCAGCGCCTTCTTTTTCTTATTTTTCGCTGCCTTTGCCTTAGACATCGACGCACGCTTCTGTCTGGAAATCATAGCGTCAAAATTCTGGTTTGTCGTGGCAAACCCCTGCTGAATCGTCATATCCATATGACCAGCTCCTTCTGCTTCCCTGTCCAGGTAATTCCATTTACCCGTTTCGTATCTTATTATGGATATCGGCCAGTCGCCGGGAAATCTTCATGTAAAAAACAACGCTGTGACTATCCCAGCCAAAATTATAACTAACATAACAGAGGCAAACAGACGGCGTTTCCAATCATTACCTGTCCCCTCCTCTGCAGACTCGGATTCCAAGGAGGCACTGCCTGTGATGGCGGCAATAATCTCCTCTGCCTCCTGCCTTTTTTCCTCGCTCACATAAATATCTGCCCCCGATATGGACATCCCTGTGCTAATGGCCATATAGCCGCCGGCACCAATGTCCTTTTTGTAGGCAGGTATTTGATTTTCCTTTAACGTGTCCAGAATCTGCTGCGTCTCCAGTGAACTGCCTGAGTTATATACCTTTACCATAGTTTTCTCCCTTATAGTTCATCCATTTTTCTGAATGCTTTTCAGCTTCCTTCCTCCTACAAAAAGTCCTTCAGCTTCAATGCCTGCTCAATGCTTCCCTCTACCTTTAATTTGCCAAGAGTAAAGGCCAGTACCGGGTCTGTCTTGCCGGAAATAATTTTGAACAGGGTGTCTGCCTTGCAGATAAAAATAGCATCCCTGTCGTAATATTCATAGGGCTCAATATGTAATTGGCCCTCTTTGACCTCAACATAAAAAATGCCGGCTCCTTCACCTGTAATATTAAACTGATATGCCAAATGTTCTGTAATATGGCTCACATCCGTATCCTTAAACATGTCCTTTACTTTTTGAAATACTTCTTCAAACGTCATCGCCCTTCACCACCTTTCTTTTTTATCAGGTTTGCGTGTTTTTTTATTATAGCACATTTATTTTCTTTTTGCACCCATTTTACAGGAAACAGTGGCAATTTCTCCTTTCACATGCTATAATAAACGCATATGAAACGAAACCTCGCACACCGCTCATGCGTATGAATGAATACATAAACAAGAAAGGATTCTGTTATGAAACGATATAAAAAACTTCTTATTGTTTTAGTTACTGTACTGGCCGCCGCTGGTGTCTTCGGCGCCTTTCAGGTGTATAGCCGTTACCGCACAGACAGAGACCGGCGGCAGGCCGTTGAAAAACTGCAAAACTCTCTGGCAGAGACAGCCGCCCGCTATCAGGAGCGCTCTGCCACCCTTACTATAGATGGCGACAACCATGTCTATACCATGACAGAACTGGGGGAGCACATATATTATGAATATGAAAACAAAACCTATGAGCTTGGCAACGAATCCTCCCTTGCCAGTCTTCTTTTTGATGCTGACAGCAGCATATCGGAAGAAGAACTTGACAGCCTTGTCCAGTCTGAATCCGATGCAGATGCCGTAACAAAGATAATGAAAGAATTATCCAGCACCTATGATACTTCCGCTAAAAATGCACGCATCAATTCCCATGGAAAAATCACTGCCTCCAAACCGGGGCATGTTCTGGACACCACATCCATCTACAACGACCTTACCAGCTATCTCAGCCAAAAGACAACAGATAATTATTCTGCTTCTTATAAAACCTCCGCGGTAGAGCCTGCCTGGACTACGGAAGATTTGAAAGAAGTCAATACAGTAATCAGCAGCTATTCCACCTCCTTTGTGTCCACCAATCCCCGAGGTGCTAACATTAAGATTGCCGCCTCCCGGCTTGACAACAGTTTCCTGCTGCCTGGGGAATCCATATCGTTTTTGAATGTCTTATACGATGATTCCGATGGAAAATCGTATCAAAAATCCGGTGCCTTTTTTAAGGGCAAGGTGGTACAGGCAGAAGGCGGAGGTATCTGCCAGGTATCTACCACCGCCTATGCTTCCTTTTTGTTTGCGGGAATTATTCCCACCAAACGCTATCCGCACAGTATTCCGGTAAGCTACTCCCCTCTGGGACTGGACGCCGCTCTCTCTGTGGGTGGAAAGGATTTACTGGTGGAAAACACTCTGGATTATCCTCTCCTGATTTCAGCCAAAACCAAGGGAAATACCTTAAACGTCCACCTTACATCCTATGCCAATGCCTTGAAGGGCTACCGCTATAAACCAAGGGCAGAAAAACTGTCCAGTAAAAAGGCAAAATCTTATCTGGATGTATATAAAAATGGAAAGAAAGTGAAGACGATTTTTCTGGGGAAGGATACATATGATTAGGGGAGAGTCCACTCTCCCCCTTATTCCGTGTTTATATCCTCTTATTGAAACATTCTATTCTTCTTTTGTAAGAGTTTCTAATTGTTTTTTCTGAATTGTAGTTCCTTTTATCCACCCTTCGACATTTTGCTCTGGGAGCGATACTTTTAGCCAATATACTTTTCCTACTTTTTTGTATTGATTCTGATATTGAATTTTCTCATTTTGTTCTATTTTTCTTATTTTTTTTGACTTATCTAAGGGTTCTTTATAAAGTATAATTTTCTTCTTCAGATTCTTTATCTGAATATAAATCTTTTCTTCCTCCGATTGTGTAAATACGGGCACATAAGATAGGTACCCAAAGGAAATTTTACTTTCCCACACTTCCAAAGTGTTTTTTACCATTGAAATTTTGGTAATTATAGGCTCATCAAAATAGTAACTAATTGGTATATCTGGCAGAATGGCCAATACATATACGACAACAACACTTATACATAAAATCTTTTTCAGTTTACTACTCAAGGTAAAATGACTACTCATTACCCTATTTCCCCAGTCAATTACCTTTTCATCCAAGTTATGAGCCCATTCCCTATTTCTTCCTACACAGGACAAAACTTTTGTTGCAATCAATACCGATATCTTTACAAATACCTTTTTCAATCTCAATATTTGAAATATCTTACTTGCCACTTTGCATAGAATAAATGCGGCAAGTAAAAAGATCAGAAATTCTATTAATAAACGTCCCGGCCATGGAAGTGTGTATAAATCTTGCCAAAGGCCATAATAAAGTTTACTCATACAAAATCTCCATCCTCTAAAGCAGGTTCTTCCTTCTTTTCTATTTGAAATTTATTTTTTTCTTCTATTTTCCTTTCTGGTTCCACTTGCGCAAATTTTTCATGCCCCATTATTTCCTCTAATTTTCTATTAAAACTCTGGTCAGTCAACCAATCTTCCTCACGTGCCCTTGCCAGAATATTAATATCTTTTTCTTTTTTATTATCTATGTATTTATACAGTTCCCTACCATCAATTTTTCCATCTAAATATTCCTCTACTACAGGTGCTACTTCGCCAAAGGTTCTAGCAAGTTGTTCCATTCTGTCTAACTGTTTCATTTGTAAAGTATAACTACTTTCCATGACTCTTCCTTTGTGAAAATTTTTTGCCACTTCTATATCAGCTTTATTTCCCGCAGTGTATATTTCAATACTTTTTTCCTTATCTGATTTTATTAACTTTTCAGCCTCTTCATCTGGCTTCACTTCAACAAAAATTTCATTAAACTGTAAACAATAATATGTCTGCTGCAGTTTTTCAAATTCTCTTTGTAGCGTTTTCTCTAGTTCATTTATTTCATGCAATTTCCATTTCCCATCCTGTTCATCCATTATTCCTTTTATATCGTTTCTTACGACACCTTCACTTTCTGCATCATCTTTAAAATAATACTCTCGCGCATTCTTTAATGTATAGGAAATTTTTATTTTTACATAAAAATAAAAATTTCCTTCAGACATGGCTATTTTAAAAAGCTGACTATCCTGTTTTTCACTCAAATCAAATGTTACTTTTACATTAAACTTTCCCCGCCGTATATCAGCTGAAAATGGTTTTGTTATGGCATCTATAAAAATGCTTCCATTTTCACCATTTCCGTCCCGATACAAAAGAATGCCTTCATTCGGTTCTGGCACTGGCACCTTGTCTAAAAATCCATATCTAAAACTTTCCTTCTTTTTTATAAATTTGCTCATTTTTATCAAGCCTCCTGCATTGCTGCACTATTTTTATTTCTAAATCTTCTTTATATTCACTCTCAAGTTCAAAAAAAGCCGAAGCAATAAACCTTTCTATTTCACACTCTCTATCGTCTCCCCTGTTCACAAAACACCTTCCAAGTTCTAAATAGAAGATTTCTCTAAATGCATGCTTATTCCAAGCCATCCGCCACAGTTCACATAATTTTGTTCTAATTACGCTGTTACTATAAACTAATTTAACAAAAATTGCTTCCTCTTTTGTAATTTTCGCCAAAGTTACATCACAGGAAAAAAGTAACAAAAATAATTTTACAGCCTCTTTTTGTGTCTTTTGCAATTTTGCAAATTCATAAATTTCTTCAATAATAATCCGATAAAATGTAAAGTTTCTCATTCCGATTGCAAAGAAGTCATACATTCGCCTGCTAAAATCATTTTCTCTGTTTCTCAAAATGCTGCGAAATAACCCATCAAGATAATTATGAATTGCTTTATTAAGATTAGTTTTTTGTTCCACCCGTTCATTACATATAAGCATAACTGTCAGTAAATGATGTACTTCTTTTCTCTCACTCCATTGGTTTACCAATTTTTTCGAATTTTCTTTGTGATTTTCTGCTTCATACAATGATAATATAATTCTAGTCAAGCCCATATCTGCATGAATATCTTTTTCATCATATAATTGTTGTACTATATAATTAACAAAATAATAATAATCCTCTTGTGCCAACATACTTAAAACATCATTCACACGGCGAAACATAATTTTTTTATTAAAAAGCATACACCTCTTTAACCAATTCGTGATGACTTCTCTCATTTCTGGAAATTGATTCCATATACACTTCATTATTATATCTGGATAACTACTTTTTAAAAATCTTACAAAATCCATTTTAGATTTTCCTGAACCGGTATTAATATCTGCCCTGTATATCTCAGCGCCAAATTCCTTTATGTCTTGTTGACTAAATATTCTCTTTTCAACATTATTCTCTGTTGAATATAACAATAAAGATAATGCTTTTGCAGCCTCGCATATCCACATATACGGCATATTATAAAAAACTGCACAAGATATTAAATACGGTACACCCATGGTATAGTAATTGTGCAATATCCATTGTCTTAAATGTTCAGAATTTTCTACTACCGTGCATTCAGATTCTTTTGAGTTTTTATTTAATACTTGCGAGAAATTAATTTCTTGGACACTTGCATTATCCTTCACCATAACTCCACTATTATTTGTCATATAAACATCTCTATATTGGTTGATAATTACAGTCCGCTCCTCACAATCCTTACCCAAATCAATCACATTTGTCCAATGCTCATTTACATTTTTGGATACCTGCTCTTCTTCTGAAGCATCATTACTTTGTTGTTCTTCCATTTTCTCTTTTTCCAAATATTTTTCTGTATTATCTTTTTCCAAATTTATACTTTTTTCTTCCATGTCGATACGTTTATTCCCTGTTAAAATTAATGTTGCCAACACTGGCACTACCTGATATCATAATGCCAGAATTATTCTGTATTATAATATTTTTGTCTCTTTCTGGTTCTAAATAACTGTCGCTACCATCCATTTTTGTATTTGCCTTGAGTTTTTTTGTATAAGATGCAACTAACGATGCAATTTCGTCCTCATATTTTTCTTTTCCATTTATATAAACAATCTCCCGTAATTCCTTTGGCAAAGAAAGATTTTCTGTATAATCAACAACAATCTTTCTTTTTCTATCATCATAGTTCTCGCCTGATGAAACTCGTTTTTCCAATTGAGTCCATTCGCTTGATAAATAAGCATCCGAAATAAGTAATAATCTAACAAAAGTTTGATTTTTATAGATATCATACAAGACTTCGTGAAGCTTCTCAGAGAGAATTTCTTTCTGCCTTTCTGGCGCAAAAAAGATTTCAAGATTTTCCGTTCTAAGATAATCTGCTATTTTGCCCGCTTTTTCTTCTATTTCACTCTGATATGAAATTGCAACATCATATTTATATGCCATTGCATTTCCCCCTTGCAAATTTTATTTACGAATATTTTATCATGACAAGGACAAATTATCAATATCTTTTATTTGTTTCTCTGTTTATTACAAAAATCAAGTTGTTACCCTTTCCTTATTCCCCAACCACTCCTTTTAATTCTTCCAGTACATATCTATAAGTGATACACCAAGGCGTCCCCATTTTCACAAAGGTTATATTATTAAGAATTCCAAATAAGGGCACTTTGTTTTTTAAGTGCCCTTATTCCGTTTTATCCCCCTTATTGAAACATCTTATTCTTTCTTTGCAGTCCCCGGATTCAGCCGCTCCACCTCCTCCTCTATCACCTTCTTATCAATTCGCTGGAACAAAATCTCAATCTCCGGCAGCTGCTCCCCCGCTGGAATGGAATGTTTTTTCCACTGATTATCTATACCCAGCCATCGGCAGACCTTTTCAGATGAAAATGGCAGAAAGGGATACAAAAGCACTGCCAGATTGGCAATGATCTGAACGCACTGAAAAAGTGTGTTTTGACACGCTTTTTCATCTTCCAGCCTGGTAACCCAGGGACGTTCACTGTCAAAATATTTATTGGCCCCTCTCACAAATTCAAATACTCCGGCAAGGGCGTCCTTCAACGCCCCTCTTTCGATTTTTTGTCCGGTAGCTGTAAACAGCTTTTCTATCTGTTCATTTATGCCCGGATTATCCGTTCCCTCCGGCACAATGCCATTCCAGTATTTGTGAATAAATGACAGGGAGCGATTGATAAAGTTTCCATACGCTCCCAACAGTTCGCCATTGTGACTGTTCACATATTCCCTCCAGGAGAAGTCCGCATCCTTTTTCTCCGGTCCGTTTGCCAGGAAATAATAGCGGATGGAATCTGCATCGTAGCGCTCCAGCATATCCCTGACCCAGATTGCGTAGTTCTGGCTCGTAGATATTTTTCTGCCCTCTAATGTCAGGTACTCACTGGATACGATAGCATCCGGCAAATGCCAGCTCTCCCCATTTGCCAGCAAAAGGGCCGGCAAAATAATTGTGTGGAAAGGAATGTTATCTTTGCCGTGCACATAGTAATGTTTCGCATCTTTACCCCAGACCTCCCTGAAGTCCGTTCCTCTTTTTTCTGCGGCTGTTTTACTGGCAGACAAATACCCCAATACATTCTCCGCCCAGATATAAATGCTTTTTTCCTCATACCCCTTCCATGGAACAGGGATTCCCCAGTCCAGGTCCCTTGTCAACGCTCTGTCTCGCAGTCCCTCGTCTATATATTTTCCGGTAAAGGCTATGGCATTTTTTCTCCACTCAGGATGTGCCTCCACTAACTCCCGCAGCTGCCGTTCCAGTTTGGATATAGCAATATAAAGATGGGAGGATTTTCTAAAACTGACCGTCCTTCCACAAACGGCGCAGACTGGTTCTATCAGGATTTCAGGCTCTAATACCGCACCACATACATCACACTGATCGCCTCTGGTATCCTCTCCACATTTTGGGCATTTACCTGACACAAAGCGGTCTGCTAAAAATGTATGGCAGGTTTCACAATAGGCCTGCGGTGTTTCCTTTTCATATACATAAGCGCTTTCGTATAGTTTTTTATGAAATGCCTGCACAAACCTTTTGTGCTCCTCTGACGATGTTTTGGTATATACATCATAGCTGAAACCCAATTTCTGAAAACAGTCTACAAATTCCCGGTGATAGAAATCACTAATTTCCTGTGGTGTTCTCTGTTCCTGCTTCGCCCGGATGGCAACCGGTGTTCCATGACAATCGCTTCCCGATACAAAATATACCTCATCTCCAACGGCTCTATGGTATCTCGCCAGCACATCTCCCGGCAGAAGTCCGGCAATATGCCCTATATGCAGTGAACCATTGGCATAGGGCCAGGCCCCTCCAATTAAAATATTTCTCATTTTCTCAACCTCATTTCTCATTTTATTGTGGCAACAACTTTCATATCAAAAACATGACCTGTAATTTTTCCATCAAAAAGGGGCGACTGAGAAACGCGCCCCTCCGAAAAACGCATAGCGTTTTTCGCTCCGCGCAGGGGGAATTTCCTATAAAATCAAAAAGCCCTCCTCTCTGAAAAATTTCTTTTTCAGGGACGAGAGCCAAAAGACTTCGTGTTACCACCCTAAATTCACTTATACCTCACAGCATAAGCCTTATCAACTACAAATGAGAAATGATTCATCAATAGTCCGGCACTGTAACGGGTGCACCCGTCGTAGCCTTGGCACAATTGCTTCGGTACGCAGCTCCGAGACCATCTTCAATCGTTCCTTCTGTACCTGCTCACACCTAACCAGGCTCTCTGTGACATATCTAACGATTTACTCTTCTCTTCATTGCCTTTGTTTTTTGATTATAGCATAATTTATTTATTTGTAAAGATTTTTTTATCTTCCGGCCTAAAGCAGTTAAATAATCCTTCGTTATTGCTGATTCGCTTTGGAGCATTTATGCTTCCGCTGTAATTTTTTTGATAAACGCCTTATCGATTTTTCTTTCTTTTTTACAATCTGACTGCGTTTTTCTGCTACCAAAACATAATACCCCTCAATTTCTTGCATTTTAACACCGCCAAAAATGGAAGTCAACTTATTTTTATACCAGTCAAGCCTTTTGGTAACCATAACCATTTTTCCGCCTATAGCCAGTTTCCTAAATCCAAATTCAATAAAATTTTTAGGAACAGAAAAGTCCACATGATACGGCGGATTAGACAATATCAGAGTAAAATTATTTTCTTCTACATTTTTATATCCATCGCTTAACCGAATACGGATGTCTGGCAGGCCGTTAAGTACTGCATTTATCTTTGAATATTCTACTGCTCGTTCAGAAATATCACACATAATAATATTTTCTTCACCAATAAGTTTTCCGGCAAGTATGCCTACGACACCATACCCGCAACCTAAATCCAACACTTTATCTCCTGGCAGAAAATCAATTACAGACAACATCGCCAAAGTACCCGTATCAATAAAATTCGGGGAAAAAATTGACGATTCCGTTTCAAATTTCAAATCTATATTCTTTATCTTTGCAGAAATCATTGAATACCTCTACGTCCCAATTTATCTATCAATCCTCCTGTTTATTCGCCCTCTATAGTGTACCAAATATTCTGGGGGTTATATACCTCATACTTTTTTATAAAAAAATATGAGCCGCACAATGTCAGCTCACATTTAATAATTTTTATCACCGTATTATCCTTATCCACATTTAACTACGTTCTTTCTTTTTTCTATCAAATTCACTATGATAAATAATCTCCTTTTGTTTATTTCTTGCATATTCAATTTCACTTTTTACAGATTCACCTATATATCCGTCTATATCCACAACATAGATTGCGTCCGATAAATCAATCTTGTTCACATGTGAACGACTAAGTTTCTGCCTGTCTATATCTGAAATTTCCATTCCGTTTTCATTGTAGACGCATTGCAAAACATTAAATTCATGAATAACTTCCAAACGCAGGGCAATATCTTTCATTTGCTCCGCATATCTCATGCTTCCACACATTGTTACTGTTTTCATAATTTGATTACCTCAACAACTTTCCAACAGTTATTCTAATAACTTCCCGTATTGCTGTTTACATTGGAATGCCCAATCTTGACAAAATCTCCTTGCACAATAATTGTAACGCGTTTGTCATTACATTTCAACAATCATTTCTTAGTATAATCCTCATCAAGCAGGCCATACACATTATAATCACAATACACCCGTACCATTTTGCCCTGCCGTATTGTTCCCTCTTTGATAAAACCGCATTTTTCGAGAACCCGGTTAGAAGCAATATTCCGAACATCGGCTCTCCCATTTAACCGCTTCATTTCTGTCTTGCTAAAAATAAACTCAATTACCGCCGTCATACTTTCTGTTGCAAACCCCTGCCTCCAATACTTTGGATTGAAGCGGTATGCCACATCACCCATTCTGCAATTTTCAATATCAAAAATTTCCACCACTCCTATTACCTTATTATTTTCCTTTAACACAACTGCCCAGCGAAAATCCAGTGAAGGTTTCTTTTTTACCCATGGCCGCGGATTTGCAAATAACTTTCCCGGCTCCTTCTCTCCCAACGTCGCTTTTCTTCCCCAATAAGTATATACTTCTTCTAATCCAAACCATTCCCTTAAATCTCCTGCATCTTCTGGCAGCATTGGCCGTAAAACAAGGCGGCCCGTTGTTATGGTTGGCTTGTCATATCTGTAATCTTCTAACATCGCCTATTCCTCCTAAATCCAAAATATTATCCTATTAACTTTTTGACTGGAATATAAAGATCCATCTGTGCGGATTCTGACTGACAATCCCATCTTTCATCATAATACTCAAAATCCGCACACTTTTATAATCAATTTGGGATTTCTGTTTTCATCTAAGTGTTCATCCATGTAACATAAGATGTTCTCAATTAACTGCAAGTTGTTCATACATATTACCTCCTACAAATAAAATTATAGGTATAGTATATAAAAAACCAGCCTGGTAAACTTCTCATTTCTTGTGGTTTTGCAAAAAACACTTCCAACGGTCAAAAGCCTTCTTTTTTGCAAAAGGCTGGTGTGCCATCAAGGGAAAATAGTCCCAAATCATTGCTTTTCTCTCAAAATGTGCTAATATTTGTAATAAAGATTTACTAAGCAGGGAGGATTGATTCACTCATGGAACTTATGCGTATTTATATTAACCTTACGGATACCTTAACTGTTAAAAGCGAAAATACTACCATCAACATGATACTTTTTGATGGATATTGCGATAGCGATATCTTTCAGGGAACGATTCTTCCCGGGGGTGTTGACACGCAAAAAATAGAGTCCGATGGTTCCGGACTGCTGTCTGCAAGATATATTTTACAGGGAACAGACCCGGAAGGAAATCCCTGCCATCTTTTTATTGAAAATACCGCCAGGATTCAGGATGGCATCATTGATACAACCCATCCTGCCATTTATAC
Organism: Lachnospiraceae bacterium; assembly: GCA_022510605.1. Classification (GTDB taxonomy): domain Bacteria; phylum Bacillota; class Clostridia; order Lachnospirales; family Lachnospiraceae; genus Eubacterium_F. The sequence goes on along the minus strand of JAFLTB010000029.1, from coordinate 4,846 downwards.
CGACAGTCCTTCTCTGAAATGGCTGGAAAAGGAACCATTATATGGCAGGATTTTAACAGAGGGGGAGCAATTGATTATTGCGATATATAAGAGCGAATGATAACATCCTCTATCCTAACCACTCCTTTAATTGTTCAATCTTAGCCTGGTAAGAATACAAATCGCATATTGTTCCGGTTACCTGCTTCTCACCAAGATGGCGTTCATCCTCATCCGATGCCTCTATTCCTAATGCACGTTTCACATTATACTCCAGCCATCCAAGCATTCCTATGCAACTCCCATCAAAGACCTCATCCCACATTACTGTCTTAATATCCATATATTGGCAATAGGCACCGGTCAGGGCATCAAATTTCTCTTTATTCAATTTTCCCATTCCATCATCGGCCCAATCATTTATCACTTCCAGAAATTCCTGATATGGATTTACATAACCAGCTGCTTCCCAACTCGTTTATCCGCTGAAGATACGTTTCCCAGTCATACATTTCAAAAGAATCTTCTTCTGGAATGATACCTTCAATCAAAAGCTCCCGCTGATGCATTTTCCCCAAAATATCTCCTATTACCTCACAATGATGTGGTGTGATTTCTCTCGGAAAAATGGGTGTCCCATCGATCCACAGAAACACCAAATAGTAATATTCTCCCCATTTTTGAACCTGTTTCCCACCTATTTCAAGGGATGAAATCACGGGAATCAGTGGAGCAAATGCCCTGGCGGCCTTCTCTGAATTAACCATGTTTGAGAGTGCCTCTGCCCGTTTCATAATTTCCGGATTTAATACTTTTACAGCAAATACGTCCTTCGATGTAGAAACACGGTACATTTTGTGCAGCAAGCCGCCATCTACTTTAACCGGCTCTTCCAGCAGTTTTCCCAAATGCAATGTGTCCATCCACTTTTCTATATCCATTTTTACAATATCTCCTCCACCTGTTCAGTACTCCCCTCTCCCCGTTATCCTCCTGTAGCACTCCTTATAAATGCCAGCTGTGGCATTCACGATTTCCTCGGGCAGCTCGGGAGCAGGAGTTACCCCCTTCAGCTTATGCTCAACCAGCCAGTCACGGACAAACTGCTTGTCATATGACTTCGGCGTCTCTCCTGCCTGATAATCAGACAGCGCCCAAAATCTGCTGGAATCCGGAGTAAAGATTTCATCCCCCAGAGTAAGAGCCCCCTTCTCATCGTAGCCAAATTCAAATTTTGTATCGGCGATAATAATGCCATTTTTAAGAGCCTGCTTATAGCATATATTATAAAGCATTAGACAGATATTGCAAATAGTGTCTGTCTTCTCTGCCCCAAGCTCTGCTCGCAGTCTTTCGAGAGAAATATACTCATCATGTCCGGTGTCATTTTTTACAGATGGGGTTATGACAGGCTCTACAAGCTTTTGTGCCAGCGTGTATCCGCCCTCGACCTTCTGACCGCAGAAGGTGCCGGAGGTCTTGTATTCTTCCCACATGCTGCCAAACATATAGCCCCTTACGATAAATTCATAGGGCAGCATATTTAACTTCTTTACCAGAACCGTGCGCTTGTCAAAGCGGGCGGGATTTTTAGAAAAAAAGTCTGGCATATCGGAAAGATTCGTAGAAATCATGTGATTGGGAATGATTTTACTTGTGTAATCAAACCAATACGCCGATGTGAGGTTCAGGGCAACGCCCTTATTCTTAATGGTTGATTTCAAAATAACATCAAAGGCGGAAATTCTGTCAGTCGTAACAATTACAAGTTCCTTTTCGTTGATTTCATAAACATCCCTGACCTTGCCGGAAAGTATTTTTTTCATGATATCCTCCCCGTTTGTTTTACAGCATACATGGTATCCATACAATGCTTATGTGGTATGCCCCCGCTCATGCAGTCAAAAACAGTCTCATGGCAGGAGGTTATCAGCCAGTCCGCATAGTAAGTAAAAAGCTCACCGGAAATCCATTTGTATCGGAAGTCTTTTTCATCGGAAAGCTCCTTTACAAAGGATTTTCTCACAAAGACATTCAGCGCATGAAGTCCGCCAGGGGTGGTGTGCTTCTGATAATTTTCAAAGATTTCCTTTCTGAGTTGTGGCGGTATATAGTGCAAAGCCCCGGAACAGAAGATTATGTCAAATTCCCTGTCAAGCCGGAAGTCAAGCATATCTGCCTGAAAGAAATTCACCTCTGCCTGCATCTGGTCTGCCAGCTTTCTGGCTTTTTCAAGTCCTGAATTGGCTGCGTCAAAGGCTGTCACACTGTACCCATTTCTTGCGAAAAACACGGCGTTTTTCCCTTCCCCGCAAGCCACATCCAGCAGACGGAGTGGCTTTATCGGAGGACAGAGCTTCATCACCTCATAGCACATCCCCGAGGGCTGGATGCCCCAATAATATCCGGCCGCTTTATAGCGTTCTTCATAATCCGTAATTTTTTGCTGCTCCGCCGCATATCCAAGAAGCGAATCAATGTTGCAGTGCAGTACATTTGCCAGGAGCGGCAAAGTGGAAATCTCCGGAAGGGAATTTCCATTTTCCCACTTTGACACTGCCTGGAACGAAACATTTACAAGTCCCGCAAGTTCTTCCTGAGTAAGACCCTGCTTTTTCCGTAAGGCATAAATGTTTTTCCCTATTATGTTGCTCATAAGGTCACCGTCCTTTCTGTGATAAGTATATCACGGTATATGGGCAGAAAAAATAACCTGTTTTTTGAATTATGAGCAAATTTCAACTTTCAGTAGAAATCAATATCATACCGTGTTCCATGCGAAAACAACACACCATCCGTCAGCTTAACGCAGAGGATACACTTTTCCGCTTATCGGTAGCAATGAACAGTGATTCGTCATTTGAATAAATCATTCCAAAAGGTCTCAGCCTGGGTTTGTCATCCACCGATGTTGCCAAAAAAAGAGCCACATTCACAGATAAACTTATAGCAATTCTTAATGGAAAGCTCCGTATCGTTTTGCCCGCCTTCCTGCATGCTGTCATTCAGCAAAAAATCTATGCTGCAATCAAATAATTTACTTAGCTTAATAAGCTTATCCGTTTCGGGAAAGGCGGCACCCATCTCCCATCTTGAGACAGATTGTCGGGAAACTTTTAACGTCTCAGCCAGACCCTCTTGTGTCATACCCTTTTTCTTGCGAAACAATACAAATTTTTCCTGATTTGTTTATAGTTCTGATTATAGTTCCCTAATATAATCAGACGCAGAGAAGGAGGGGATTGCTATATCTGAAGCTGCATTCCAAAAGAAAATGGAAAGAGAAAGCACAAATTCTGCCGTGCAGAATTCAGACCGTTCTGCCCAGCGGGAGAATCATACGGGAATTCCGATGCAATTAAAGGAACGCATGGAACAGAGTACAGGATTGCCTTTTGACGATATGCGGGTGCATTACAACTCGACTCTGCCAGCAAGACTGAATGCATTGGCATATACCCAGGGGAATCAGGTGGCGATTAGTCCTGAAAGGGAGCTCCAGGCAGATGAGATTGGTGCTGGAAAAACGGGTGCAATTGTCCAGAGGGTCGTAATATTGGGGGGAGAAAAAATAGATAAAAAATATTTAAGTAAAAATGGTAATTCACAAGTCCTAATAGACATTCAGAATAAAGTCACGCAATACGCTATTGCTAATGATTTGAATGCTGACCAATTAAAAAGAACAGTTAAAAGAATGATTACAGAAAATAATCCCAATAATCCTTACGAATTCAACGACATCTCAGAGTTGGTGGAGGCAGCTTATCAGCGTACGCAGGCTAAAGAAGCTCACCTAAAAAGATTTGAATGTCTTTATAATGATTTGAAAAAAATAATGGAAAAAAATGAATCGGATGTCGAACGTATTTTTGCCATGACTCCGGATCAATTTGGATATTATTTGTTAGAGTCCCTTCAAATTTTAGGATTGAGGATAAATTCTGGTGAAGACTTTATAACAATGAATCACAAGTCATCCATAAGCCATATTGCTGGAACTGTTACTTACGAATACAAACAATATGGAATCCGGTTTTTTATAGAAATACACCCGAAAGGCGGCATACATTATGGCGCATATTTTTTAATGGAGTTTTCTCATGATGACAAGAATGAGTCCCCTGTAAAATATGTATATTCTAAGAGTTCTACCTATCTTCTCAAGGACGAAAGTCGTCAACCGGCATTTAGGCATGAGGGTGGAGCTGTGTCTCCTGAATTTATGGAAGATATAGAAATTAAACGTTATACGCACCCCCAGCGTGGCGTGAATACCCCTGAAGAAATATTAAGTACGCCCATTAGGGATATTTTTCGCAAAAGGACTATGACTGCTGGGAATATATGGACGGAGGAAACAAGAGCTAAGGTAAATGAGCAACGGGATGAAATACGCAAAGCACGAATTTCGAAAATTCCTCAAATACCAGAGGAAGCTTTCCCTCTTATCAATAATGAACTTTTTATGATGGAAAAAAAGTTGTCATCAATAGAAGAAGAGCTTAGTGAAGGTACCGCTATAGATTCTGCAAGAATTCGTTCAATGAAAGAAGAACTGAATCGGATGCTGGATTCCCTTAATACTCTGGAAGAGATATTTCAAAGTTTAGCAATAAGTCATGAAGACATCCCAGGGAACACTACACAGGGAGCAAGTGGGGGAGGGAAGGACTCAGTGCTATAAACAAGCCACTCGAATGGAGATGCGGACATAGCGTTCCTAATTAACGCTATTTGAATGGCGTTTTTTCTGTATTTTTGTATATCTAAAAGGCCAAAGGAACCCCCCTACTCCAATTTTGTGCTCCAATTTCCAGCCAGGTTGGTTTGAATCCGCAGTTTAATGCAATATTCCACGAATGAT
>JAFLTB010000028.1 GCA_022510605.1 Lachnospiraceae bacterium | reverse complement strand
CAGTTTCTGAAAAGAGAGACAGATATTCTTTTTGCTTTAGAGGAAAATGTCAGAAGGGTTCCGGACATCCAGATCCACCCTTTTTATCAAAGTCCGATTTACCTGATTTCCCAGCCTGACGATCCCTTAGCAAAGAAAAAAGTTGTTACAGTCAATGACTTAGCCGGGAGGACCCTCATGGTGGGCGGTGGTTCTCCGATAGCACTTCGAAAAGTACAACAACGAGTAATAAACTCCGTAGAAATCAATTACTTCAACAGTGCAGACCATGATACTACACTGATAAATGTAGCGGCCAATCTGGGAATCTGCCTTGCTCCGGGCTTCTTAAATGACCATAACCCTGACTATGCATGGACGCCCTTCGACTGTGAAGAGCGGGTCTCCTGTGTACTCTGCACCCACAAAGATGACACCCGCGAGATTGTGCAGAAGCTTGTGAAATTAATGCAGGAGCAATACAGATAGCGGCCAGACGAAAGCCCTACCATTTCGTTCTGCGGCCCTGCCCCTTATTCACCATTTTTCTTTTTCTATAATTGCAGCATAATCCACCTTGCGAAATTCATAGGTTTCATCCCCCACACCTCCATACAGATGTATGATTTTCATGGCGGCATCCCGGTATATTTCACCCTCTATCTTATTTAACCCGCTTCGGGTTCCGTTCCCCCAAAGAGAAATCCTCGATACACCATCCGCCGCCTTGGCAGGGTCCGGCTTCGTACCATAAGCATCTGTCATTTCTGTTTCACAAACCTTGCGTTCTGTTTTTATCTGTCTGGCAACACTTTTTTCCAGTGCCTGAATATTCTTTTTATCCTCATCATAAATACACTTTTTCTTCAGCCACTTCATTACACTCTTAAATTCTGCCTTCCACACTTTTTTATAAGCATCCTGTGCTGCCCGGATTTCCACCTGGGAGGCCTCCCAGGAATATATTTCAGGCCAGAAATATTCATCAATGGGATTGCTGTATACAGAATATTTTTCCACAAAATATTCATCATCATATTCATCCTCTATATTGTCCTGTGTTGGTTCGGCACTTTCATCGTCAGAAATAGTTTCTTCCGTCTCCTCATATTTCTCACACAATGTTTCCAGTTTATTATACTGTCTTTCCTCATTCCCAATTATTTTATAATACGTGTCATCATACAAAATAATATTGCCATAAAAATTCATAAAATGACACTCATCCCCGTTTTCATCGTAAAAATGCACCATGGCATCGGGTGAATCTCCACCTATATATTCAACCAAGGTATCATCGCCCCCAAACGCCCGGATGCTGTTTATCACCTTTATTGCATCCCGCATTTCTTCCCCACGGGCCAAATCTGCATGGTATTCCTCCATGGACCAGTGACAGGATATAGAAATCCGGGCAACTTCATCCTCATTTATATCAAAGGGTTCAATCACTTTTCTTATTAGAATACAAAGAATACCAAGAACTAAAAGAATCCCCACAAACAGAATTATTTTCTTTCCATTTCTTCTGCCGGTTTTTTTATTATCCTTCTCTTCCATTCTTCCTACCCCCCCGCATTCAGCTTCCTTTTGAAGTTTCTGACATTTTCCTCTATATCGCCTCTGAAAATCTTCGTTCCTGCCACAAAGACATTGGCTCCCGCCTGCTGAACCTCCGTCACATTATCCGGATTGATGCCGCCGTCCACCTCTATATCCAAGGGCAGCCCTTTCTCCTCTGCAATTTTTCTCAGCTTCCTTACCTTATCAAAGGTCTCGGTCATAATTTTCTGCCCGCCATAGCCGGGATGTACTGTCATGACAAGCACCATGGACAGCTTCTCCAGCACTGGCAGTACCGCCTCAATTCCCGTGTCCGGACTGATGGCAACCCCCGCCTGTTTTCCCAGGCCCCGGATGGTATCAATGGTTTTTTCCAAATCCTCACAGGCTTCTGCGTGAACTGTGATTCCGTCGGCTCCGGCCTGGGCAAACCGCTCCACATACTGTATTGGATTCACAATCATCAGATGCACATCAAAAAAAGAATCTACATGAGACCTAAGCCCCCTGACAACAGGGAGCCCAAAGGAAATATTTGGCACAAATACACCGTCCATTACATCAATATGGATATACTCTGCTCCGGCTTTTTCTACTGCCTGTAACTGTTGCCCCAGGCAGGACACATCCGCCGCCAGAATGGAAGGTGACAGTTTGTATATCATTTCTTATTCCTCCAGTTTTTTCGTTTCTCCTGCTCTGCCAGCTCCTCATACATCTGCACATAGTTATCATACCGGCTCTGGCAGATTTCCCCCTTTTCCTTTATAGCACAGCCCGGCTCATGAATGTGGGAGCATCCCAGATACCGGCACTTTCCTTCATAGGGTAAAAATTCTGTAAAATACCGCCGCAGTTCTTCCTTTGGCACCTCCGGCAGTTTCAGGGAACTAAATCCCGGTGTGTCAAAGAGAAAGGACTGGTCCCCAATGGCAAACAGTTCTGAATGTCTGGTAGTATGCCGGCCCCTTCCTATTTTTTCACTGACTGCTCCGGTTTCCGAGGCAGCCTGTGGGTAAATCTGATTGACGAGACTGGACTTTCCCACACCGGAAGGGCCTGCCAATACTGTGGTTTTGCCTCTAAGGCATTCCTTCACCTCTTCGATACCGGTCTGCTCCCGGTTGCTGAACATCAGCACCCGGTTGGCGCATTTTTCATACACTGCCGCCAGGCGCTCTTCTTCCTCTCTGTTTACCATGTCCTGCTTGCTGAAGCAGATAATGGTTTCCACACCCTGCCATTCCATCATCACCAGAAACCGGTCCAGCAGATTCAGATTCGGCTCCGGCTCCGTCATGGCAAAAATCACCATGGCCTGGTCTGCATTAGCCACGGCCGGCCGGATTAATTCGTTTTTTCTTGGAAGAATTTCCTCCATACTGCCAAGAAGCCTGTCCTCATCCAAAATCCGGATAGACACATTATCTCCCACCAGAGGCTTTATTCCCTCCTTGCGAAAACTGCCCTTTGCCTTGCATTCATACAGACGGTCATCTTCGCCCCAGACGTAATAAAACCCTGCAATTCCTTTAATAATTTTCCCCTTCATCAGTCTGCTACTTGTCGGAAGGTAATTGGATAGGAATCCACCTGACTGCCATCCTTATATACAATGACCTCACCCTGAGAGGCGCTATGTCCCTGCACATCTCCCTGTGCCAGGGTCAGCGGAAAGTCGCTGTAGGTCATCTGGGCCTCCCGAATCGGATAGGTTTTTCCATCCTGCTTCAACACAATCCGGATGGTAGCCGCCGGGTCGGTCTCATAGTCAAATGGATTGTCTATGGTAAGCGGGTTATTGTAATAGGAATAGGTGGCCGCCGGTCCAAGGCTTAACGTAATATCCACAGAGGAACCTTTTTCCACCTCAGTTCCTTCTTTTTTGCTCTGGACACATACCCGGTTCTTTGTTACATTTTCTGAATTGGCCTGCGTAACCTTGCCGAGCACCAGTCCCCTGGCCTTTAAGGCCTCCTTTGCCTGGCTTTTTGTCATGCCAATCAAATCCGGTACCAGCACGGTAGTTTTTTCCGGTCCCTTACTGATATAAAGGGTTATGGTTGCCCCTGGTAAAACTTTGGCGCCGCCCTTCGGATCCGAATAGGCTACCAGTCCCTTTTGCACTGTGTCACTGTATACCTTGCTTCCTGTCTTTACTGTAAACCCTGCCGCCTCCAGGGTACTCTGGGCATCCTCCGGCGTATAGGACATAACACTTGGCACACCGACTTTATGCGGCCCGGAACTGATATATACTTCAATTTTTGTTTCCTTTTCTACGGTGGAACCCTCTGCCGGATTGGTGCCAATCACCTGGCCCTCCGTCACGGTATCGGATTCCTGTTCGGTAAATTTATACTGTAAATCGTTGTTTTCCAATTCCACTATGGCCGCATCCTTTGTCATGCCGGCAATGGATGGAACCGTAGTCTGCTCATCTGAGATAGATGGCTCCGGTGAATCGCTGGCCTTGACATCCGCACTGGCAGAAGGCGTCGGTGTAACTGTGGCCACTGAGCCGCTATCCCACAAACCAATGAATTTACCCAGCATGAAGATGATAATAACGCCGATAATCAAGGCAACCACAATACTTCCAATAATCAGTGCCTTTTCCAGTTTCGGATCCACATCACCGTTTCCATCCTCATCCTCCTCTGTATTTTCCTCAGCAGGAGTCTCCTCAGTAGGAATTTTCCCCGATGCCGCCTTTAAGGTATCCATATCCCCACTGGAGATAAAAATAGTTTCGGAATTTTCATACAACGGCTTGATAATGCCATACTCTCCTGCCGGATCCTGCAAAAACATTTTCATGTCTGCAATCAAATCTGCCGAGGTAGGATACCGGAGTTCTGTCTTTTTCTGCATACATTTGGCAACAATATTGCTGAGGCCATGAGGGATGGTAGCGTCAATGGCTGCTAATGGCGTAGCATCTTCCTGAATATGAGCCAATGCCACCGCCACCGCACTCTCTCCGGAAAATGGCAGAGTACCGCTGAGCATTTCATACATCGTAACACCCAGCGAGTAAATATCGCTTTTCTCATCGCTGAAACCGCCTCTTGCCTGCTCTGGTGAAATATAGTGCACAGAGCCCATGGCATTGGCAGTGATGGTATTGGCGCTGGCTGCTTTGGCAATACCAAAATCCGTGACCTTGGCCGTCCCATCTTTGGAAATCAATATATTCTGCGGCTTAATATCCCGGTGAATGATGTGATTGCTGTGGGCAGCCTCTAAACCATTGGCGATTTGCAGGCCAATACCCACCGCCTCCCGCACCGAGAGTTTTCCTTTGCGGTCAATATATTTTTTCAGAGTAATACCGTCCACAAATTCCATAACAATATAGTGCATGCCGTCCTCTTCCCCTACGTCATACACCCCCACCACATTCGGGTGGGACAGGCAGGCAACCGCCTGGGCTTCCTGACGGAATTTGGCTATAAATTTGGTATCCTCGCTATATTCATTTTTCAATATCTTTACTGCCACAGAGCGGTTCAGGCGATGGTCTTTGGCACGGTAAACATCTGCCATTCCTCCTGCACCTGCTTTTTCCACCACTTCGTAGCGGTTTCCAATCATCGTTCCGATATTAATCATTCATCTCACTCCTTTACAGTCGAATCAAAATCACGCTGATGTTATCTTTTCCACCGGCATCATTCGCCTGTCTTACCAAACTCTCTCCCGCCTGCTTCAAATCTTCTGCATTTTCTCTCACTATGTTCTCTATCTGGTTGTCTTCCAGCATATTGGACAGGCCATCCGAACACAACAAAAGCACGTCCCCTTCCTGCACTTCGATTTCAAAACAGTCTGGACGAACTGCTGTGTCCGTGCCAAGAGCGCGTGTTATAATATTCTTATTGGGATGTGTCCGCATTTCATTTTTCTGAATCTCCCCGGACTGCACCATCTCCTCTACAAGGGAGTGGTCCACGGTAATCTGCCGCAGGGTATCCCGTAGCTGATACAGCCTTGAGTCACCGATGTTTACAATATATGCGGTATTCCCTTCAATCATGGTTCCCACCAAAGTGGTTCCCATACCCTCCAGTGCCTTATCCTGTATGGCCGTCTGGTAAATCTTCTGGTTGGCAACAGAAATCGCCTGCTCCAGTACACTCACCGGCGTTTTCCGGTCTGTGGCCTGAATCTGCCGCACCACTTCCTCCACACATATCCGCGAAGCCATATCGCCGGCCTGGTGGCCGCCCATACCATCCGCCACAAGAAACAGATTCGGAAAACTTCCAACTGCATTTTCTTCACAAAACACACAATCCTGATTGCTGGTTCGTACACGTCCCGTATCTGTTATAGAAAATGTATTCACAGTTTGACCTCCTCTGGTTTTTTATCGGTCTGATTTAGAAATTGCTTTCTCAACTGACCACAGGCAGCATCAATATCGCTCCCCATCTCTCTTCTTATAGTAACATTTCTCCCATATTTTTCAAGCATTATTTTGAATTTCTCTATATCTGAAGCCTCAGAACGCAGGCAATTCCGCTCTTTTACCTCGTTGAGAGGAATCAAATTTATATGGCAGTTCAACCCCTTGCAGCGCTCTGCCAGTTCTCTGGCATGCTCCTCCCGGTCATTGATTCCGCGAATCATACTGTATTCAAAAGTAATTCGCCGTCCTGTTGTTTCAAAATATTCACGGCAGGCCTGAAATATTTCCTCTATGGAATATTTATTTGCCACTGGCATGGTTTCCCGGCGTATTGCATCATTGGGAGCATGAAGGCTCACCGCCAGGGTAATCTGCAAATGCTCCTCCATCAGCCGGCGCATCTGTTCTGTCAGACCGCAGGTGGACACCGTAATGTTACGCTGGCTGATACCGATTCCTTTTTGCTCCGACAACAGCCGGATAAATTTCAGCAGATTATCATAGTTATCCAGAGGCTCTCCCATCCCCATAACAATCACATGGGACACACGTTCCCCGGTCTCCCTCTGAATTTCATATACCTGGGAAAGCATTTCCCCTGCCGTCAGATTTCTCTCAAGCCCCGTCAAAGTGGAGGCGCAAAAGGTACAGCCCATCCGGCACCCCACCTGGGAGGAAATACACACGCTGTTGCCATGGCGGTATTTCATCCAGACACTCTCTATGACATGGCCGTCCGGAAGAGCAAATAAATATTTGGCAGTATCCCCTCCCGCCGACACCTGTTTTGCCACTTCCCTGACGCCGGAAACCTGGAAATTCTCTGCCAGTTTCTGGCGGAAGGACAGAGAGAGGTTTGTCATCTCATCAAAACTGCGTACCTGTTTTCCGTGTACCCATTCAAAAAGCTGTCTGCCCCGAAAAGGTTTTTCCCCCAGTTCTGCTGCCACCTCTGTCAGTTCCTCCAGATTGCAGCTTCGCAAGTCTCCGTTCTTATCCATTTCCCTCATTCCTTATCATCCGTGCCACAAAAAAACCATCGCTTTTCTGAAGGCCCGGAAGCATTTGCAGCATGCCCTTCTCTGTCATCCGGTTGCGCAGAGATTCCGGCAGAAAGGCATTCAGACTGTCTCGTTTCAGTCCGCAGTTTTCCTCCATCCATGCCACATTTTCCTCGTTTTCTCTCTCACTGATAGTACAGGTACTATAGAGAAATACGCCGCCCGGCTTTAAAAGTTTTACCGAGGCCTCACATATCTTCCTCTGTAATGGCACCAATTCCTCTATCTGCTCCATGGCCCGGTACTTAATCTCCGGCTTTCGTCCGATAATCCCGATACCGGAGCATGGCACATCGGCTAACACCACATCGGCCTGTCCCGCCAGACTCTTATCCTCTTTTCTGGCGTCCCATACTCTGCATTCTGTATTTTCAAATCGCATCCGGCTCACATTTTCCCGAATACGCTGTACTTTATGTTCACTGACGTCCCTGGCAATGACCTGCCCCTGTCCCTGCAGCTTCATTAGGGCATGAAGTGCTTTTCCCCCCGGGGCACTGCACACATCCACCACCCGCTGTCCCGGTCGAATGCCAGCACAGCATACCGGCAGCATGGAACTTTCATCCTGGACAAAAAACAGTCCCTCCTCATAGCCCGGCAGGGAAGAGACATCCGGGAGCCCTTTCACAATCAGAGCCTCTTCCATATATTCCCCCGGCCGGACGGAAATACCGGCCATGGTTAATCTTTCTTTATATTCCTCCAGTCCCACCCGGCCTGTGTGAATATGGAGAGTTGTCTCGCCGCTGCGGGATAAAAAGGCCGCTCCTATTTTTCCTGCCGTCTTTTTTCCATATCGGGCCGACAGCTGCTCCATCAGCGGCCGGGGAAGGGAGTACCGAACCCAGTCTTCCCCGGGCCGGATTTTGTCCCGCTGCCGGAGAAGGTTTCGTAACAGTCCATTGACAAAACCAGCGTACCGTTCTCCACCCTTTTTCTTCACCAGTTCCACCGCCTCATTACAGGCGGCAGCTTCCGGCACCTGTTCCATATACCATATGTCATACAAAGCCATCCGAAGCACTGTTCGCACCACCGGCTCCATCCTTTGGACCGGTGTAGTGGCAAACTGGTTCAGGATAGCATCCAGTTCAATACACCGCTCAATGGTTCCATAGGACAGCCGTTTCAGATAGTTTTTCTGTGGCGGGGACAGCTCCCTTCTTTTTTCCAGTGTCCGGTGAAACAGTGCATCGCTGTGGCCGCCCTGCTCCATGGTTCCGTACACAATATCATAGGCCAGTTCCCTCATTAGTTGTTCCGATTCCTTCCAAAAAGTATTATCAGCCGGAGCAGCTGTAAAATAGAGGCTGCCGCTGCTGCCACATAGGTCAGGGCTGCTGCCCGGAGTACCTTACGGGCACTCCTTCCCTCTTCATTTCCAAGAATTCCTGTTTCCTGCAGGATTCCCAGCGCCCTTCTTGAGGCGTTAAACTCCACTGGCAAAGTAACCAGCTGAAATAACACAGCCAGGCTGAACAGCACAATTCCCATGGTAATCAGTGGTGGTATACTAAACAAAATTCCAGCCAGAATGATAAACCAGGAAGCCCCGGAGCCGAAATTTGCTGCCGGCACCAAAGCGGTCCGTATAGACAGGGGGGCATAGCCTTTGGCGTGCTGAATCACGTGACCGCATTCATGGGCTGCCACTGCCACCGCCGACACGGAATTATTTCCATATACGGCATCCGACAGGTTCACCACCTTGGTTTTAGGATTGTAATGGTCGTTTAACTGACCGGATACATGCTGGATTTTTACATCGGTAATTCCTGCGTATGACAGGATTCTCCGGGCCGTCTCCTCTCCGGTAATTCCACTGGCACTTCTCACCGTACTGTACCGGGAAAAGGTTCGCCGCACACCGGCAGACGCAATCAGAGACAATGCCACACCAATCAGTATCAGCACATAGGTGGGGTCCCACATCAGATATAGTCCGGTGCCATAACCGCCTAAATACATAGCACATCACCTTCCTTTATTTGCATTCCTCTCAGAAAATCCGAGGCATTCATCCGTTTCTTTCCCTCTAACTGAAGTTCAACAATTTTCAGACACCCTTTTCCGGTCTGCACAGAGAAACCGTCTTTTTCCACAGATACCACCGTTCCCGGCACCTCCTTCGTGTCTGTTTCCACCACCTGGGCCTGCCACAACTTCAGTGTCTTTCCCCTCAGGCCGGTGTAAGCGCTGGGCCAGGAATTTAATCCCCGGATATAGCGCTCAATTTTCTCCGCCTCCCAGGAAAAATCCAGCCGTCCCAAATCCTTTGACAGCATTTTGGCATAGGTGCTTTCCTCTTCCTTTTGGGGTATTTTCTGCAGGGTTCCCTGCTCCGCCTGCTCCAGAGTCTCTAAGAGCAAATCGCTCCCCAGAGCCGCCAGCTTGTCATGGAGGCTCTCTCCGGTTTCCTCCGGGGTAATCTCCACTTCCTTTTTCAACAGCATATCCCCGGTGTCCAGACCGGCATCCATCTGCATGGTGGTAATCCCTGTCTTTTTATCTCCGGAGAGAATCGCCCACTGCATCGGCGCCGCTCCCCGCCACCGGGGAAGCAGGGAGGCATGGACATTGATACAGCCGTATTTCGGAAATTCCAGTATATCCGGCGGCAGAATCTGTCCAAAGGCCACTACCACAATCACATCACAGGGAATCTGGCGCAGGCTCTTTACAAAATCCGGCTCCTTTACCCTCTTCGGGGTATACACCGGCACTTCTGCTGCCACCGCCGCTTCCTTCACTGGCGTAAACACCAGCTTGCCGCTGCGCCCTCTGGCCTTATCCGGCTGGCTCACCACTGCCGTCACCTTATGCTTTTCGGACTGTAAAAGCCCCTGCAGTACCGGCACAGAAAAATCCGGAGTTCCCATGAAAATCACATTCATTGTTGCCTCTCCTCTCTTCTACACTGTCCTGGTGCATAACAAGTTTGTGGATGCAACGCAGACACAAACTTGCGGATTGAAAGATTTTCCAAATCTTTCAATCTTCCTCCTCGCTCTGAAATTCCTCCACATCATAGAGACGTCCCTCTATTTTGTCTACATACAACTGTCCATCCAGATGCTCAATTTCATGAATCAGGGCCCGGGCCAACAGCTCTTCTCCCTCGAGCTCAATTGGATTCATGTCGATATCCAGCGCCTTTACTTTTACCTTATTGGGTCTTGTGACAATGCCTACCTTATCCGGCACGCTGAGACACCCTTCACTGCCCCTCTGTTCGCCCTCCGTAGAAATAATTTCCGGATTTATCATCACAAGGGGCTGGCTTCTGTCCTCGGTAATATCCACCACCGCAATGCGTTTTAAAATACCCACCTGAGGTGCCGCCAGACCCACGCCGTCCGCCTCATACATAGTGTCAAACAAATCCTGAATCAGCTCCCGGTTTTTCTCGGTCATTTCCTTTATCGGTTTGCATTTTTTGGTTAGGATGTCATCTCCCATCACCCGAATGTTTCGTATTGCCATAATTTCCTCTTTTCTGCGCCATTTTTTGCGCGGTTTTCATTATAGACATACAAGCGGCACACCGCTCGTTGTCAGTAGCCGGATACGGGATTGACATCGTACTGTACACTACAATATTTTTCCCATTTTTCATCCCGGCTAATCTTTTCCAATTCATTTTTTACTGCCGTCAGGCTTACCTCCTCCCGGCACTTTACATACATCACATACCGGTAGCGGTCCTTTGCCCGGCTCAGTCCCGCTTCGGAGGGTCCTACGATGGAAGCGTCCTTATATCCCTGTATTCCCTCTGCCAGTGCATGTATGCAGCCACGGGCCATTTCTTTTTCCTCTGACAAAACCAATACCGCCAGTAAAATAACATAGGGCGGGTACAGTGCCATCCGCCGGTAAGCCAGTTCATTTTCATAAAAAAGCTCCGCCTTCTGTCTGGCTACCGACTCGATACAATACTGCTCCGGGTTGTAGGTCTGGATAATCATCTCGCCCTTTTTCTCGCCCCGGCCGGCTCTGCCACTGGCCTGCATTAAAAGTTCAAAGGTTCTCTCACTGCTACGGTAATCCCCTGCGTACATGCCAAGGTCCGCCGCCAGAGCCGCCGCCAGAGTAACGTTGGGAAAATCGTGGCCCTTTACAATCATCTGGGTGCCAAGTAAAATATCCGCCTCCCCCCGGCGAAAGGGCGCCAGCACATTTTCATGGCCATGCTTGCCGCTTGTAGTATCTCCATCCATTCGCAGCACTCTGGCCTTTGGAAACTGCCGGTGAAGCATTTCCTCCACCTTCTGGGTGCCCAGACCAAAAGCAGCAATGTAAGGAGAGCCACATTCCGGACATGTCTTTGGCATGGCCATCGCATGGCCGCAGTAGTGGCACACCAGGGTGTCCACTTCTCCCACATGATTCTTATGGGCTGTCATGGATACCTCACAATGAGTACATTTTAACACATATCCGCAGCTCCGGCAAGAAACAAAGCCCGCATAGCCCCGGCGGTTTAAAAACAGCATAATCTGTTCGTTTTTATCCAGCCTGTCCTGAATTTTTTCCTGCAGGAGCCGGCTGAATACCGAGCGGTTTCCTGCCTTTAATTCCTCCCGCAAGTCCACCACAGAAACCGTTGGAAAAGAAGCGTCCCCCGCCCGTTCTGAAAGCCGGTACAGATGAAACCGCCCCTCCTTTGCCGCCTGATAGGATTCCACCGAAGGGGTGGCAGAACCCAATACCACACTGGCTCCCACCATGGCCGCCCGCTGTATGGCCGTTTCTCTGGCATGATATTTCGGGGGATTCTCACTCTTATAGCTCATCTCGTGCTCCTCATCCAGAATAATCAGCCCCAGCCTCTCAAAGGGGATAAACAGCGCAGAGCGGGGGCCCACCACAATATCAATCTCTCCCTTTTTCGCCCGCTCGTACTGGTCGTACCGCTCCCCATCGGACATTCTGGAATTCAGAATGGAGACCCGGTCTCCAAAACGGCTCTGGAACCGCCGTACCGTCTGAATTGTCAGGGCAATCTCCGGAATCAGTACAATGACCTGCTTTTTCTGTTTCAATGCCTGCTGTATCATCTCCATATATACCTGAGTCTTGCCGCTTCCCGTAACGCCATACAACAGATAGGTGCGGCGAATCCCCTCCTGGTACTCTCTGGCAAAATCCTCTGCTACTTCCTTCTGTTGTTCATTCAGGAGGATTTCCGGACTCTTTCCTCCCACAGGAGCCGGGAGGGGATTGCGGTACTGGCGACGGTCTGTCACCGAGAGAATCCCGGCCTTTACCATACCATCAATGACCGATTTGGTTACTCCGTATTTCTTCGCCGCCAACCGGGTCGTCAGCCCCTCTTTTTCCGAAAGCATCCCCTGCAGCAGCCTGGCCTTGGCCTTATGATGCCGGAGCAGGCACCGGTTATATTCCTTTTCTGCCTCTTCTCTGGAAATTACAAAATTAAGCCAGTGTTCCTCCACTGACTTAACCTGTTTTTTTATCGGCAATACGGTTTTCAGGGCTTCATTCATGGTGGCACCGTAGCGCTCCCGAATCCACGCCGCCAGCTGCAAAAGCTGTCCCTCCACCGGAATCTCTTTTTCCTCCAGGGCAAGGAGATTTTTTATTTTCTCCTCCGGCCACTTCGGCGTACCGGTAAGCCCCACTACAAAACCGGATAACTGACGGTTGCCCCGTCCAAAGGGAATGACAACCCGGCTTCCCACCCGGACCTTATCCGTCAGTTCGTCCGGAATCCGATATTGAAAGGTTCTGTCCAGTGCCTCCACCGAGATATCCACAATCACATCTGCAAACACGTTGTCACCCCTTTATCAGTCGCTCTACCACTTCATCCATCTTCATACCCCGGGAGCCTTTTACCAGAATCCAGTCTCCGGCCCTCATGGTCTCCCTCACAACCGCTGCCACTTCCTCATTGCTCTTACAATGGCGTGCAGGAATGTCAGAATGTCCGGTCACATAATCGCTGATATACCCGGCCTCGGTTCCCACTGTAACCAGAAAGGAAAGGGTTTTGCCCTTTTCCCGCTCCTGCAGAATGAATTTCCCGACGCCCTCATGAAGTTCTCTGGAGCGCTCTCCCAACTCCAGCACATCCGCCAGCACGGCAATTTTCCGGCTGTCCTTGCCGCCATAGTCAAACAAAGCGTCCAGATTGCTGTTAATGGAGTCCGGACTGGCATTATAAGTATCGTCAATAATATGCACGCCGTCCCGCTCCTTTACCACGCCCCGCATGGCGATGGGCCGGTACTCTTTCAAAGCCCTCGCAGCATCGGATAAAGGCACCTGGTATTCCAGCGCCAGCGCCAGAGCCACAATGGCATTGTTTATGTTGTGGAGTCCCATGACAGACAGTTCAATCCGCATCTCTCCCTCCGGATAGTGGAAAAGAAAACTCTGTCCCTGCTCCCCTGTCTGTATTTCATCCCCATAGTACAGGCATCCCGGCTCTGTCCCGTAAAATCGAGTCTCACAACGGCCCGGGCACTGTTCATAGGGAAGATTTTCCCGGGACAGTTCCTTTAAGTCTCCATTGCCGCAAATATATACCGTCCCCTCTTTGTCAAAACCAGTAATTATCTTTCCTTTTTCGGTGCAGATATTCTCTCTGGAACCAAGATTACCAATATGGGACACACCCACATTTGTCAGAACCGCACAATTGGGTCTGGCCATGACTGCCAGCCGCTCCATCTCTCCCGGCATACTTATTCCCATTTCAAACACTGCCATCTCAGTGTCCTCCTCCAGCTGAAACTGCATCAACGCCACGCCAATCTGGCTGTTCAGATTCTGAAGGGTCTTAACGGTTCGGTATTTTGTCTCCAATACCGCCCCAATCATTTCCTTCGTGGTGGTCTTGCCCACACTGCCGGTAATGCCAATGACCGGCAGTGAAAACTGACTCCGGTACCAGGCGGCCAATGCCTGCAGGGCCTGCAGGGTGTCTGTCACATATATGCCGGCTCCCCTCTCCTCCTGTATGGTATGATCTGAGGAAAAAACACAGGCTGCCCCTTCTTCCAGCACCCCTGGGATAAACCGATGGGCATCCACCCGTTCACCAATCAGCGGCACAAAGAGACTTCCCTCTTTTACCTCCCTGGAATCCGTAACCACGCTGGTTACAAGAGCCTTCTCATCGCCCCAGGCCAGCGTGCCGGACACAGCCTCCACAATTTCTGCTATAGAAACCGGTTTCATGCATTCCCTCCATTCGCTGCAATCACATCTGCCATCTCATAGCGTCCGGCCGTTTTTCCCTTTAAGAATTTGGCCGCTGATACCGCACCCTTGCCAAATACAGCCTTGCTGTAGGCTCTGTGGGAAAGGGTAACCACTTCATCGGTGCCAGCAAAGATAACGTCGTGGTCTCCCACAATGGTTCCTCCCCGGACGGCAGAGATACCCAGTTCCCTTTTATCCCGCCTTTCCCTTCTCTGGGAACGGTCATAAATATATTCATATTGATTTCCCATGGCTTCGTTTACGGAATCTGCCAACGCCAGTGCGGTTCCCGAAGGCGCATCGGCTTTCTGATTGTGGTGCTTCTCCACAATCTCCACATCAAAGCCCTCCTCTGCCAGTACCCGGGCGGCATCCTGCACTAATTTCAGCAGGGTATTGATGCCTAAGGACATATTGGCAGACTTTAACACCGCCGTTTTTTCTGACGCCGCCTCAATCTGTGCCAGCTGCTCTTCGGTGTAACCAGTGGTGCAAAGCACCACTGGTACCTGTTTTTTTATACTGTAATCCAGAATCTCCGGCAGGATTTTAGGTGTGGAAAAATCAATCAGCACATCTGCCTCCACATCACAGTCACCGATGGCAGAAAATACCGGATACCCCTTCTCCTCTCCCTCTGTTATATCGATTCCCGCCACAATATCGGCTTCCGAATCCTCCCTTACAATATTGGTAATCGTTTTACCCATGGCGCCATGGCAGCCACTCATAATAATTCTTGTCATTTTGTCCTCCCTTGTATGATTCCTGTGATTTACTTCTGTTCTATTCCTACTTTACGCATTTCCTCTGCCAGACGTGAGGCATTTGCCTCCTCCATTTCCGTCAGAGGCAAGCGCAGGCCTCCCACTTCCATTCCCATCAGGTTCATGGCCTTTTTCACCGGAATTGGATTCACCTCACAAAACAGTGCATGAATCAGAGGCAGATATTTTAACTGCAGTTCCCGGCTGGTCTCCACATCGCCCCGCAGATAGGAGGCTACGATTTCATGTGTCTCTTTTGGCAGGATATTGGACAGCACAGAAATCACGCCCTTGCCTCCTAAGGAAAGCACCGGGGTAATCTGGTCGTCATTTCCTGAATACAAATCCACGGTCCCCTCAGACAGGCTCATTACCTCTGCCACCTGGGAAATATTTCCTGTAGCATCCTTCACTCCCACAATGTTAGGCACCTCCCGGCACAGTTCCACCACGGTTTCAGGAGCCATGGCCACACCGGTACGTCCCGGTATGTTATATAAAAGAATCGGCAGTTTCACACGCTCTGCCACTTTGGTAAAATGGGCCTTTAATCCATTCTGGGTAGCTTTATTATAATACGGCGTCACTAAAAGAAGACCATCGGCCCCTCCCTTTTGCGCCTCCTCCGAAAGATACACACTGGTCTCCGTACAGTTTGAACCTGTGCCGGCAATCACTGGAATCCGCTTCTTCGTCACCTCACAGGCGTACCGGATACAAGCAATATGTTCCTCGTGGGTAAGGGTAGAAGACTCTCCCGTGGTTCCACAAATAATGATGGCATCGCTTCCTCCGGCAATCTGAAATTCCAGAAGTTCCTCCAGTTTGTCATAATTTACACTGCCATCCCCCTTCATCGGTGTAATCAGAGCCACACCTGCTCCCGTAAATATTGACATCGTTATCCATCCTTTCCTATAAATTCAAAAAGAAGCCGACTAAGCGCCAGCTCCTTCTATCATCCTGATTTTATGAGCAGCACTCCATCCTTCGATGACAGTCACATGGTTCTTCACCATATGCCCAGAAAAAGAGTGAACAGGCACTCTTTCTCTTCGGCAGACGTCCCTTTCAAAGACCTTCCTCCATGCCTGACATGTCCGACCTCCTACTGATAACGTCCGCACCTCTGCCTTCCTTTTTTAGAATAACATTCCTGTGACAAAAGGTCAAGTATTATCTTTACGCAATGTAATCTCACAAATCACATCAATATATGGAATCAATGGTTCTGCCAATGTGCTTCCGGTAATAAAGAGTTTTTTGTAATCACCCGGTATCTGGAGCAGTTCACATACATCCTCTATGCTGATGATTCCCAAGTCCACCAGTCCCAGCAGTTCATCCAGTATGATGATATCGCTCTCCCCGGTTTCAATTACCTTTTTGGCAAAATGAAACCCATTGAGGATATTCTGCTTCTCTTCTTCTTTTTCCTGAAGAGATAAATCACAGTAATTTACCTCAGACTGATCGAATCGGAAAATCTGAATATCCGGCTCCAATCGGGTAAGAACCTGGAACTCGTCTGCTACCTTTCCCTTCAAAAACTGAATAATTGTAATGCGCTGGCCATCACCGGCTTCTCGTAAAGCCTGGCCTACAGCCGCCGAGGTCTTTCCCTTGCCCAGACCGTAAAACGCCTGTATCAGTCTTGTATCCATGTTTTATAATTCCTTTCTTTGATATGTCCTGGGTTTTTTATTTTGTTAAAAGTTTGTATTGTAGTGTAAAAAGCACTCGCCGCCAAAGCGGCGATGTCAATAGCCACCAGAATGGCATCTGGAAAACGAGTTTTCCGAGTGCGATTCTGGCGGATATTCACTCATCACTAAATGTGATGAGTGCTTTTTACACACAAGATTAAAAACCCAGGTAATATTCACATGGACACAATTATATCACATTTTCAAAATATTTCAAATTGTTTCATAAGAATCCCCGGACATCCCCTCGGACACATCTTCCTCCGGCGCCGTTTCCTCGGATATTTCGGAAGCTGCTGTTATCTCGCCGCTCTCCTCCACACATTCCAGTTTGCTCACCGAGATTTCATATGCTACTCTGGTTTCATACTGCTCCTCGGCAATCTGCTTCTGATACTCTCTGCTCTGAATCCGCCCCCATAACTGCACATGCTCGCCTACGGCAAATCCATCGGCATAACGGGCATTTCTCCCCCAGCAGATACATGGAATGTAGTCGGATTTTCCATAAGGGCGGTTTACCGCCATGAGAAGATCTGCAATCTCCCGTCCCAATGGTGTCTTGCGGTATACGGGAGGTTTACACAGATAACCGTCCAGAAAAATATAATTTGGCTTCTCATTTTCCTGCTCTGTCTCATCAATATGTAAGTCCCGCACAAAGACCGACAACACTAACCGGTTGTGGTTCTCCTCGTGCCGGTTATAGGAGCGGAACTGTCCGCTGGCCTCCATAAAACACCCACGAATATCTTTTGTCACATCCACCAAACGCTCGGATACCATAAGCGGAATGGTATCATATACCTTGCTTAACCGCTTTACCGAAAGTTTCAACAAATAGAAACCTTCCCCGTACACTTCATGGCTGAAGGTAAACTCACTTACCACTTCACCATAAACATTAACCTGATTGTTTCCTAAAATCTTATCTGTCATTTTTTATGACCCCCTTTGTTTATTTATCTGCATGACAGGCAGACTTTTTTCACAACAGTATATTATATGCCGTCATTTCTCCAGTTAGAACATAAAATATAATACTTTATTAAAAAAGTATACCCGAAAAATATACTTTTTATTCACTTTTTATTTATAATTCTTTATAATTCTTTTATCGTCGACATGCCATCATAAGATTACATCTTTTTCAACACTTTTTGCAATATCTGCAACACCCCATCCTCAGAATATCCCGGGCAGATGTGGGCCGCTGCCTGCTTTACTTCCTCTCTGGCATTTTCCACCGCATAACTTTCCTCCGCCCGTTCAAACATCTCCATATCATTTTGGTTGTCTCCAAACACCAGTGTCTCTGAAGGAGAAATCTGAAAATGCTCCTGCATGAATGTTAACGCCGAGCCCTTTCCGGCATCCTTTGGTACACAGTCCAGCCACTGAATCCCCGCCAGCGTCAGTTTTACCTTTTCCTCCCATTTTGGACGAAACCAGGGATTTGTCAGTTCCTCCGCCCGGTCATGGTGGTATACTGACACCTTCACAATATCATCCTCAATGTTTTCTGTCAAATTTCCCACCGCCTGAATATCGTAACCATAACCATTTACCATCCAGCGGTATAACTCGCTGTCTTCGCTTCTGCAGTATGCCCGCTTTGTGCCACACACCATTACATCGCAGGGAGGAATCTCCCTGGCATCCCGGATAATGTCATACGCCATCTCCTTTGGCAGTGTCCGGGCAAACAATAAAACATCTCTGTCAAATACCAGACTGCCGCCATCGCAGGCATAATATATTTCATTCTCAATGGGACGGAATAACTTGGCAATACTGAGCCTCTGGCGGCCGCTGCAGGCCATGAACCGTACACCCTTTTCAGATAATCGATGGATGACCTGGTAATATTCCGGATTCAAAGAGCCCTCTCCCTGTCCGTCTCCCACTAATGTACCATCAATATCTGAGACAATCAGTCGTATCATGGTATTCCTCATTTCTGTAAACTATGCAAATAACGAGCTGCTCCACAACACTGTTAAAACAAACTGCCGTACAGAAGCTTTTCCTCTTGTACGACAGTTCTAAGAGTTTTCTTTTTTATTAGTTGTTAATCAGTTTATCCTCGCCATTCCAACTGTACAGCTTACGAATATCCTCACCGATAACCTCTGCCGGATGCTCGGAAGCAAGTTTTCTCATGGCCTTGAAGTGAGCCTGACCGCCTGCCGCAGACATATCCAATAAAAATTCCTTGGCAAAAGAACCGTCCTGAATATCGGAGAGAATCTTCTTCATTGCCTTCTTCGTGTCCTCAGTAATAATTTTCGGTCCGGTTACATAATCTCCATACTCCGCTGTATTGGAAATGGAATATCTCATGCCGGCAAAACCACTCTGATAAATTAAATCCACAATTAACTTCATCTCATGAATACACTCAAAATATGCATTTCTTGGGTCGTAGCCCGCCTCGCACAGTGTCTCAAAGCCCGCCTGCATCAGCGCACATACACCGCCACAAAGCACTGCCTGCTCACCGAACAGATCCGTCTCGGTCTCGGTTCTGAAAGTGGTCTCCAACACACCCGCTCTGGCGCCGCCAATGGCCAGCGCATAGGCCAGTGCTTTTTCCTGTGCCTTTCCTGTGGCATCCTGATGTACGGCAATCAGACATGGGACGCCTTTACCTGCCTGGTACTCACTGCGTACCGTATGTCCTGGTCCCTTTGGTGCAATCATGGTGACATCCACATCACTCGGTGGAACAATCTGATTGAAGTGAATGTTAAATCCATGGGCAAACATCAGCATGTTGCCAGCTTCCAGATTCGGCTCAATAGATTCCTTATACAGGGAAGCCTGCTTCTCATCATTGATAAGAATCATGATAATATCTGCTTTCTTAGCAGCCTCTGCCGCCGTATATACCTCAAAGCCCTGCTCCTGTGCTCTCTTCCAGGACTTGGAACCCTCATACAGTCCGATAATAACATGACAGCCGGATTCCTTGGCATTTAACGCATGTGCGTGTCCCTGACTTCCATATCCGATTACTGCGATGGTCTGGCCATCCAGGGCGGATAAATTACAGTCATCCTGATAATAAATCTTTGCTTCTGACATTTTTACAGCCTCCTATAAATAAATTATAAATTTGTATTAAAGCCTCTCCGGGACATAACCCGTGGGTGGTTTTCCATTCATTCACTTTCCTGCTCCTCATCCTGGAAGCCCCGGGCCAGTCCGGATATCCCGGTACGCACCAGTTCCTTAATCTCATAGCCCTCAATCAATTTGATAAACGCATCCAGTTTGGCCTGGTTTCCCGTCAGTTCAATCATCAGGGAGGTATCTGCCACATCTACGATTTTAGCCCGGAAAATCTCTACAATCGCATTGATAGCAGGACGCGCATCACGATTGGCCTCCACCTTCACCAAAATCAATTCACGGCAGACCGATGCTTCGCCAGTCAACTGCCGGACAGATTTTACATCCTCCAGTTTATTCACCTGCTTCTCTATCTGCTCCAGGATAATATCGTCTCCTGTCACCGATACAGTCATCCGGGAAAACGCCGGGTCCTCCGTCTCCCCCACCGTAAGACTGTCAATGTTATAGCCCCGGCGGCTGAATAACCCTGCCACACGGCTTAATACACCGGAGGTATTATTTACTAATATGGATAGAACTACTTTGCTCATGAGTCCTGCCCCCTTTATTTCACAATCTGCAAGCGCCCAAAAAACGCTATTCACATTTTATCAACATCAATCTTCCTTGTCAACTCTTGAAAATGAATTTCTTTAATGCCGCCTTGTTGGCATCCAAATCCGGCACCAGACAATCACCAAGACCAGGGATATTCTCTCCCTTAAAAGTACCTTCCACGGGAATGCTGAACTGATGAAGTTCCGTAGTACCCATCTGCACTACTCCCATCATATAACTATAAATCTTTTTCTTTGAAATATCCGTCGTAATATTGGGCAGAACCACCTCTGTCAAATCTAACAGTTCACTGATGGACAGGGTCTTGACCTTGGTTAAAATCGCCTGCATTGTCAATCTCTGGCGCTCCACCCGGCCGTAATCATCACCTTTACCGCTGGCTGTATACACACCCGGATAACTTCCATCCGGCTGCCGCACTCCATGGCGGATACGACAGTATCCCAGGGCCTGATATCCATTAAATATTTGTTTGCCCACCTTTACATTGCGGTATTTCCGCCGCTTAATATAGTTCGTGGTGCGGAGGCCAGTCGCCTCGGATTCCGTCAGTGTCACCTCGATTCCTCCTATTTCATCAATCACATTGACAAAGGCATCAAAATTCACCTCGGCGTAGCCGTCCAGACTGATACCAAAATTCTGGGCAATGGTTTTATAAAGCAGTTTGATTCCTCCCAGGGAATACGCCGCATTTAATTTCTTGTGTCCATATCCCGGAACCTCCACATATAAATCTCTCATCAGAGAAGTAATCTTCAATTTGTTATGCTTGATATCCAAGGTGGCAATCATCATGGAATCCGAGCGTCTGTCCACATCTTTCTCCTGCTCATCCAGATTTTTATCCGCTCCCACTAAAAGAACATTTACGACATCCACATCGCTGTCCAGCTGGTACTTCGACAAATCCACACTGGCCAGGGAATCTGCCTCATTGTAGTTAATCAGTCCCAGCATATTGTCCGTCTGATGCACGAAAGTCGCTGCCACACTTCCCAGTGTCACTGAAAAAATCAGTCCTATCACAAAAAATATTCTGGCAACAATTCTGCCCTTTCCTTTTTTCTTCGTATTTCCCATATGCTCCCTCTCTTCTATTGTTTCACTCCTGCTAAATCAGAAAAAACAAACCTACATTCCGAATCCAGCCGCTTTTAGTAAATCCATAACAAAACATATTTTTTCTCCGCAAAAACCATCCTGCCTGTTCCATACCGGCAAAGGCCGCCGCAATCCTGCGTTCACTCTCCCCCATCCGCTCCCCATACTGCCCATAAAAGGCCGCTCCCTGGGCAAAGGTCTGCCGCAATGCTTCCCGCTGTCTGGCAATTCCTGCAAGGCGCTCCTTCACATAACTGGAAAAAGAGCTCCCCCCTATCATATTGCCACCATGCTGGCGATACTTAAGCGTAGGTTCATCCACATACACAATTCTGCCAAAGTGACTGCATATCAGAGCCAGCCACCAGTCATGAACCCGTATCTGTTCCGGCAGTTCGGACAGATAGGACAAAACTGCCTGATTTATCATAACAGTACAGCCAATACATTTATTTTCCATGAAAATATGGGCGGTGTCAACCTTTTTTATGTCTAAATGGCTATTTTTGTGAAAACGCCCGGTCTCCTCCCCCGAATCGCTATCGTAATTCATGGCGTCAGTAAAAACAAGCAACGGCACATTCGGAGTTTCATTTTCTGCCTTTTTCATGGCCTTCAGCGTAATTTCAATCTTGTTGGGATTCCAGATATCATCCTGGTCACAGAGCATGATATAGGATGCCTGGCTTCTCTTTATACCCTGCATAAAATTTTTTACATAACCCATATTTTTTTCGTTCCGGTGTATGGAAATTCTCTCATCCTCTTTCGCATAGCGCTCCAGAATGTCCAATGTGCCATCCGTAGAGCCATCGTCACAGATTTCCAAAGTAAAATCTGCATAGCTCTGATGTAACAGCGACTCCAGCTGTTCCTCCAGATAGGCCTCACCATTATAGGAAGCCATCACAATATGAACCGGTTTTTGTCCTTCCACCTGTATTTCCTCCAACATCGTTTATTTCCAGTACGACTTATTCATAGAACATTTTTTCACCAGCCACCGGGGGAGTTTATCGTATTTTTTACCGAAACGGTAACCTAAAAATTTAAAACCGCTCTGAAAAACCAAATCCGGAAGCAGGTACCACTTTCCCCATTTCAGCAGGTATTTTGCCGTATCCTTTACCAGCCGGATTCCTTCCGATTCAGATTTTACCCCATCAAAAATTTCACGGTACTGCCTCTGGGATACCGCCAAATCAAAATTTCTGGTAAACTGCTGCCGGTAAGTGTACTTATGGGCGTGTACCACCATGGCTTCCGCTACATAGGCAATATCATAGCCTGCCCCGATTACATGCGCCGCCATAA
Organism: Lachnospiraceae bacterium; assembly: GCA_022510605.1. Classification (GTDB taxonomy): domain Bacteria; phylum Bacillota; class Clostridia; order Lachnospirales; family Lachnospiraceae; genus Eubacterium_F. The sequence continues at coordinate 10,432 of JAFLTB010000028.1, read as the reverse complement.
TCATGTCCTCATTAAAGATGGTATGGAGGACAAAGCCCCCCATCTGTTCATATACACTTTTCCGGTACATGGCGCAGGCATTGGAGCAAAAATAGGTCTTAATACCCAGTTTTTCCAAATCTTTGCCGGATTTCACGGAACTCTCCGCCGGGTAGTTAAACTGCCTTGTATACTGTTCAATCACTCCCACATCTTCCCCCGGCAGCTGTCTGCCATAGGCCGTGGCGGTATTTTCCCCTTTCATGGCCTCAAGAAGCTTCTCAATCAGATATTCGTCCACCGGCACCACATCCTGGGTCAAAAACAGCATAAACTCTGCCTCAGACATAGCCGCCGCCTGGTTTCTGGTACCGCCATGGTCAAAGTCCTCTTTTTTTACTGGCGTTATCACCGCACTTTCCGCCTGCAAAAGAAGTTCCTTCACCTGCTCATCCTCTGCCCCTCCCGTCAAAGTCTGCATAAAAAATACATGAGCCGGCTTTACGGTCTGGACATTTAATTTTTCAATGAGAAGCTTTAGTTTCTCATCCGGCCGGTACACCGGAACAATTACATCTACCATGGTTACTGTCCTTTCCTGTCCAAAAGGCGGTTCACCAGTTTCACCGCCTCTCTGGCATCTGCCGAATAACCGTCAGCGCCAATCTCCTTTGCAAAGCTCTCTGTGACAACGGCCCCTCCAATGATGATTTTGGCTGTCACTCCCTGTTTTCTTGCCTGCTCTACCACCTGCTTCATCTCCATCATGGTAGTTGTCATCAAGGCAGACAAGCCAATGACAGCGGCCCCTGTCTCCTTCGCCGTATCCAATATCTGCTGTGTCTCCACATCTTTTCCCAAATCTATTACATCGTAGCCGTAATTTTTCAACATCAGTACCACAAGATTTTTTCCTATGTCATGAATGTCTCCTTTGACGGTGGCTATGACAATGGTGTCTAACTTCTCCCCGCCCCGCTCTTTTTCCAGCAGTGGCTCCAGCCGGCCTATGGCTTTTTCCATTGTCTCTGCACTGGCAATTAACTGAGGCAGAAAGTATTTTTTCTGCTCAAAGAGCTCCCCCACATAGTTAATAGCAGGAATCAGGTGGGTATCTATGATTTCTGCCGGTTTTTTCCCCGTTTTTAACTCGTCCTCCACCAGTTCCACAATATGGGCTCCCTTACCTTTTACCACGGACATATACAGCGGATGTCCCTCTACTTCCATCTCTGCCTTGCCAGAAGCTGCCTGGGTCACAGTGGCCTCTGCCACGCCGTTAATATACCGAAGGTCAGCCTCCTCTTTATTCAGTAAAAGGTCAGCAGCCAGTGCCGCATTGGTCAACAGGGTCTGGGATGGGTTGGCTATAGCCATTGTCAGTCCCTGTCCTATGGCCAGCGTCAGAAAAGCCGTGTTGACAAAGACACGTTCCGGCAGTCCAAAGGAAATGTTGGACAGACCGCATATGGTAGCCAGTCCCAGTTCCTCCTTACAGTAACGGATGGTTTCCAATACCTCCAGCGCCGCTTTTTTATTAGCACCAATGGTGGCCACCAGGCCATCCACTACAATGTCCTCCTCCGACATGCCATGGCGTCTGGCTTCCTCTAATATTGTATGGATAATCTGCTTCTTTTCCTCTATATCCTTTGGGAGACCCTCCTCGGAAAGAGGCAGAAGAATAAACATGGCTCCGTATTTTTTCGCCACAGGAATCAGTTTTTCAAATTTTTCCTTTTCCAGTGAAATGGAGTTAACCAGGGCCCGTCCGGGATAAATCCGCAAAGCCTGTTCCACTACTTCCACATAACTGGAATCAATGGCAAGGGGTACATCCACGGCCAGGGTCAGTTCCTGAACCACCTTTAACATCATTTCCTTTTCGTCAATGCCATTCATCCCCATATTGACGTCAAGAATTCTGGCTCCCTTTACCACCTGTTCCTCGGCCATGTCTAAAACCATATCCAGACGTCCCTCCCGCAATTCCGCCTGCAGGGCTTTTTTTCCGGTGGGGTTAATCCGCTCGCCCACAATCATAAAACTGCCATCCAGAGAAATCGGCGTCAGATTCCTCTCTGTGGAGAGGGCACGGACTCTCTTTTTCTGTCTCTCTGGCACAGCCCTCTCTGCAACCGCTTCCTTTAACTGCCGGATATGTGCCGCTGTGGTGCCACAGCAGCCGCCTAATATGCTGGCTCCCGCCTCCACCAGTGGCAGCATAGCTTCCGCAAATTCCTCCGCTCCCATATCATAACAGGTAACGCCATCCACCAGGGCGGGAAGTCCTGCATTGGGTTTTACAATAATCGGTACGGAAAGAACCTCTGCCATCCTCTGCACAGCAGGCAGCATTTTATCCGGGCCTGTAGAGCAGTTAATCCCGATGGCATCGGCTCCCATGGCCTGTAGTACCACTGCCGCCGTCTCCGGGCTTGTCCCATATAAAGTCCGCCCATCCTCCTGATAAGTAAGGGTTACCAGTACCGGCAAATCACAGGTTTCTTTCACCGCCAGAAGCGCCGCCCGGCACTCCTGCAGGCTCATCATTGTCTCAATGACAAAACCATCCACACCCTCCTTTGCCAACAGTGCCGCTTCTTCTTTATAAATATCCACCAGTTCTTCAAAAGGCAGACTCCCCACTGGCTCTAACTGCTGTCCGGTCATGGAAATATCCCCGGCAATGTAAATCCTCCGGCTGGTGCCGCTCTGCCGTATGGCCTCCTTTGTCAAGGATACCAGTTTGGCTGTCAGCTCCTCCTGCTGCTCTGCCAGTCCGTATTCCTCCAGTTTGATGCGGTTACAGGTAAAGGTAGGCGTATATAGCACATCGGAACCTGCCTCGATATATTGTTTCTGTAAGTCTATGAAAATATCCGAATGATTCACAATCCACTGTTCCGGGCACTCCCCGCTCTGCATTCCTGCCTGCTGCAGATTGGAGCCGGTGGCACCATCTAACAGAACAAATCCCTGTGCTAAAAATTCTCTTAATTCCATGCTGTCTGCCTCTCTTTCCTTCTGAAGCGTTTTTCTATGAAGCAATCTTTTATGAAGAAACCTTCTATTTTTACTATAGAATAGCATGGTTACCGAATTTTTGCAAACTTCTGAAATCCCTCCTCCATATCGCACTTACAGGAAAAGCCAAGTTTTTCCAAAGTCTTTGTCAAAGCGCCTAGCATCTGCGCCACATCTTCTATATTGGCATTGTACCCCATATGACCGAGGCGGAGCACTTTACCTGCCAGCACATCGAAACTGCCGGAAATCAAAATCCCGTATTGCTCCCTCATGGTGTCTATGACAGCCTGATCCGTCAGTCCCTCCGGCACGCGAATTACCGTCACGGTGGAAGCGTCTCCCTCCTTCAGATACCGGCGCAGTCCCGCCTTCTCCACTGTCTTGCGGACAGCGGCGGCAATGGTTTGGTGCCTGTCGAGCCTGCCCGTGTCCTCCTTCACCAGACGCACTGCTTCTGCCAGACCATAAATATCGCTGATTGGCATGGTATAGGGAAACCACTTGTCCCGGTAATAATTCTGAAAGGTAAGCAGATTACAGTAAAAGGAGGCAATCGGTGTCTTTCTTTTTTCCATGGCAGTTACAGCTGCCTCACTGACAGACACAAAAGCCAGCCCCGGCGGAGCCGACAACGCCTTCTGGGAACCGCCGCAGACAATGTCAATCTGCCAGTCATCCACCCGTACCTCCTCGCCGAACATGGAGGCCACGGCATCCACCACCGTCAAAATACCATATTCCTTTAACAGCGGACAGATGACTGAAATATCATTCAAAACTCCGCTGGGCGTGTCACAGTGCACCACCGTAGCATATTTATAATCGTGGTGCTTTTCCAAAAAACGGCGCAGCGGTTCCACCTCCACCGGCTGGTGTCCATCCACCGTATAAAGCTCCGGTTCCCCTCCGTACAGTTTCACAAAATCCGCAAAACCTTTGCCAAAGATGCCATTATCAATTACCAGCACCTTATCTCCCTGCTCCGTCAGAGAGGCACAGGCGGCCTCTAAGGCAAGGATGCCCTCACCGCCTAAAATATAGACCTCATTTTTCGTATGTAACAGCTCTGCCAGTTCCCGACATACCCGATGATATTCCTCACAAAAATCGGTATCCGTATCCGGATTGCCAAACACACGGCTTCTTGCCTCTAATACGGAAGGTGCCACCATGGTGGGCCCCGGCGTCATCATTTTATACATGGCTTCTTCTTTCTGAATGTCTTCTGGTTGTGTCAGAACTCTTACCTGACTGTTATTCTTTTCCTTCATAGCAGTAATCCTCCTGTATTGAAATGATTAAGTTTGAATTTGATTGAGCTGGAATTACCGCTATAATACTCCATAACTGGCAATATGGAAACTGCCAATTTTTCATTTTTTCACCATGCCAGTTTTATCCGTTCCGCTCCAGGGACGTCTTCCAATTTCCCCGCAGAAGTTCCGGGTGCCCTTCTAAATGGGCAAAATCGTTGAACCTTTCCAGAATAAAAAATCCTCTGTCCTCATCATATATCAGATGGGTCAGACTGGTGTTTTCCATGTCCATGGCAAATTTTAATTTGTGTCTCTGCTCCGTCTGCAGCACAGCGGCACAGGTGGAACGGATTACCCCGCCATGGGTTACTACTCCGATTCGCATCTCCGGCCGCTGACATAATTTATGTAACTGGGGCATGACCCGCCGCACCACATCGGCGCCGCACTCTCCCCCCTCCGGATAGGGCAAATCCGCCTGGTGCAGAGAACGCTCCCTGCGAAAATCCGCATACTGCTCCCGGATGGCTTCATCGGTTTTCCCGGTAAAGCCGCCAAAATGAATCTCCTGAATATCCGGCAATACTTCACAGGACAGTCCTATTTTTTTTCCAATTATTTCTGCTGTCTCCCTGGCCCGGATGAGTTCCGAAGAATACAGTTTTTCCAGCCCATAGGTTTTCAGCCGCTCTCCCACCAATGCCGCCTGCTTCCGTCCCGCTTCATCTAATTCTACATCCACATTACAAAGCTTGCTGCACTGTCTCCCGTGCCGGATTAAAAAAATCTCTTTCATCCTCTGTCTCCATTCTTCTTTTTCTGCGCAGTATCATTATACTTCCTCTCCCTTCTTCCGTCAAACTTAGATGGCGCTACCATGCTTCAAACTCCTGCCGGATTTTTTGCTCAAAGGTACGGCCGATTTCCACCCGGTCTGGACACCCTGCCAGCTCCAGACGGCGTCTCAGCCCGTCAATTCCACGAACATAGTCACGATTGACCAGTATTGAGCGGTGACACTGAATAAAAGTGTCCCCATGTTCTTTTACACAATCCTGAAGTTTCAGATAGGGAACTTCAATAATCTTACCTGCTGTCATGTGAACAAAAACAGAACGGTTCATGGTTTCCATATAAATGATGTCCTTGATATTTACCAGATACGTGGCGCCATGAATGCGAAAGCGCATAATTTCTCCCTTTTTTTCCGGAAAAAGACGGGTGAGATACAAATATATTATCTGAATAATGTCCTCCTTGCAAATGGGTTTTATCAGATAGTCATAACAGTGAATCTCGTGGAATGCCTGCCTTTCATACTGGAAATTCTCGGCCAGAAATACAATAGGCGTCAGATAGTGCCCAGGAAGTCCCCGGATAAAGCGGGCCAGTTCCATTCCCTTCTCCGGCTGTGCAACCAGATCAATCAGAATCAGACAATACTTCTGATGGCAGAGAATCTCTTTTGCCGTCTCCACATCATGGGCGATATAGAGGCTATGACGATGGGAGCCTGCCTCCAGCTGTCTTTCGCCTGAAAATATAAATACTTCTTTCAATCTACTCCTCCCCTGTGTCTGCCAGCTGCTTCTTACAATAATCCAAAAGTTCGCATACAATGGTGTTCTTATCTGCCTTCAGGGAATGAGGTTTATAAGGCGTGTCCATCCCCCGTTTTCCCGTCAGCAGATACAAAGGGTCCACTTTCATCTTCTGATAGAGCATAATAATCTTTTTTACATCCAGCCCATAGACACCCCGTTCAATTTTCCGGTAATGCCCTTCGCTGACCTCTAACACCTCTGCCATATCGGGATAGTCCAGCCCGGCATTCTGGCGAATTTTTTTCAGCCGTTTCCCAATCCGTTCATTTTCTTCGTAAACCATATCTCCTCCTCTTTTTTCTGCTATACGGCTGCTTATATCATACCAATTTTCAGCCCAAAAAGATAGTTCGCACCACAACTTTTTTTGGCGTAAAACGACAAAATACGCTTTTTCGTGAAAAGCGCCGATAAAGTTTTTTACTTTTCCTTTTTTCTTAACCACTACAGTGGTTCATACCATAATTCAAGTACCCATTTTAGTGTGTTGAGAATTTTTTTATTTTTTTTAGAATGGTAATAGAACGCTCGGTTTATTGCCGCGCAGAAATGAGGATAACCTATGAAAGACACCGATTTTTTAATCCGGGTGGGCTTATCCCTCCGGAAATACCGTTCTATCGCAGGGCTCAGCCAGGAAGAATTGGGAGACCGGACGGAATGTGATAAAAATACCATTGGAAAAATCGAACGCGGAGAAACGGATTCCAAACTTTCTACTATGCGAAAAATCACCAGCGGTCTTGAGATTTCTTTTAGCCGCTTCATAAAGGATGTGGAGGCAAGACCCGCCGACCGTCTCTCCACTGCTATCGAATACGATTATCACCGATTGTTTCACTACTGCCGCCAGTTATCCCCCGAACAATTTAACAATCTATGTAACACCGCCTACATTTATGCCAAAGGCAACCAGCTTCAAAATACTGGCCAGAAATAGTTTTTAACCTTTACCGGAAAGTACCTTATCCAGTACATCTGCCAAAGGAGCGGCGGCATTTTTTGCCTCCTGTACTGTATTGTTTTCATTCCCAAGTTCAATGAGCAGAGCACGTCTGGCAAGATGCAGATTATACCGGTAACCCTTTAGATAAATAGGCTTGGTAAAACCGTCATAGTATTCCATGGCCTTGCATTTTAACTGGAGGCTGAAAGCCAGATTGGACTGTAAATTGGAATTATACAGATAGGAAATCGGTCCCGTTTTATTCCGGCTCATTCCATTAAAAAACATGACAATGGCTGTTTTTTTTCCATAAATGGTAGTATAGGTGTGCTTCCCCTGTCCCACAGAATCCCGGTGCAAGTCAATCAGCACTTCCATATCCGGATACTGGCTCTTAATTGCCTGGACTCCCTCCAGTGCATTGTTATAGGCAAGACTCCGCTCCAGTTTGCCGTTAATCAGGTCATACCGCTTCGTATCGTGATAGACCCCATATCCCTTTTTTTCCAGTTCCTTTGCCAACTCTGTCCCCACTCCCACAATGGAATCTTCAATTTTGTTTTTACGGCTGTCTGAAAAATATTCCGAAGCCCCATGGGTGTGGTAAATTAAAATCTGCTTTTTCCCCTTCTTCTTCGACATAGTGAGTTGGGTCTCCAGCAATGTTTTTACGTCAAATAAATCCTTTGTCACTGAAGTAGTAGAGTCCACTATGTAAAATTTTTTCCATAGATATTTGGTGTCCAGTGTATTTTTCAGTTTTTCCACATAGACATTACTGGTACGGACGCCATCGGTATTTCCGGTGGGTTGGTTCAGAGTCTGGGCACTGTTTTGATTATAAACATCTCCTGATATCCGGTCAGCGGAACTCCGGGCATTTTCCTCATCTCCCTGGTTTTCCCGCTCATTTTCTGCCAGCACCAGCGCCTGCTCTGTTTCCGCTTTTCCTGAGCCGTAAAAATATTCCTCTCCCCCCATCACCTCTGCTAACATACTCTGCCCGCCTTGTCCATCTTCGTAGGCAATATCGGACTGAGATAACAAAAGTTCTCCTAACTGACTCATGCTCTCTATCCGTGGTATTTCGCTAACCATAAAAAGGCTGCCGGCAAAAGCAGCCACCAAAACCCCTCCCAAAATTCTGCCAATCAACTTTCTCATGCCTACCTCCCGGTTCTCCTACAGTATATGAGCCGGGCCCTCTGTTTATCCCTTTTTCTGAAAGCAGTGATTCAACACATCCGCCAAATCCCTGCTGATTCTCCCCACGGAGGCATCGATATTTTTGGGCGTCACCATGACATTTTCCGTGTCCCCAGTAAGTATTTCACTGAGGAACTGTTCTATCTCCTGCTCCGAGTACCCCTGCTTCTCCAGCACATGTTCCAGATGGTCGCCAATAATCGTTCCGGCATCTACCACTGTAGGCACTCCAATTGCCACCACAGGAACCCCCAGGCTTTTTTCAGATAACTCCCGCCGCCTATTTCCCACACCGCCTCCCGGCGAAATCCCGGTATCGGTAATCTGCACGGTAGTACAAAGGCGCTTAACGCTCCGGGCTGCCAAAGCGTCCACTGCTATTACCAAATCCGGCTTGGTCTTTTTGATGATTCCCTCTAAAATTTCACTGGTTTCAATACCAGTCTGGGCCATAACCCCCGGCGCAATGGCGCTGACACAGCCATATTCATTCTGCTCCATAAAGGAACTTCCCAACTCCTTTTCGAGATGTCTGGTTATAAAAAGATTTTCCGTCATTTTCGGTCCCAGGGAGTCCGAGGTCACCTCCCGGTTGCCAAGTCCCACAATTAACACAGACTTTTGCTTCATTTTCCCGATCATTTTTTCCAGCTGTTCACAAATGCAGAGAAGCAGCGGCTCTCTGTCTGCTTCTTCCCGTAACATCAGTTCCGATTCAATCGTAATATAAGTACCCTTGGGCTTTTTCATGGCCTTGCTCCCGGCATCGTCTTTGATTTTCACCATAGTAATCTGGGCCTGCCCCTCCTCGCAATAGTGTTTTTCCAATACCACTCCCTGTACTTCCACATGCCCTCTGGGAAAACTCTCTCGTGCCTCCAGCGCCAGGTCTGTTCTTTTTTCTGCCATGTTGCCGCCTCGCTTTCTGCCTTTTCTCTTGAAATTTTCCATTGATTTTTCTTCCCTACTATCCCCTGTTTTTCTGCTTTTATGCCTTTTTTCAAAAACTGCTTGACATTCCAGGGAATCTATACTATGATAAACGAGTATGTTTGTGCTGTCGTCCGTGTCCGACCAGCCAGACACATGGATTAATAATGTGATGGAGGTGTTAGAATTGGCAAATATTAAGTCTGCAAAGAAAAGAATTCTTGTTGCTGAAAAGAGAACCGCAAGAAATAAAGCGATTCGTTCTAAAGTTAAGACTGCGATTAAGAAAGTATACGCTGCGATTGAGGCACAGGATAAAGCCGCCGCAGAAGCAGCATTAAAAAACGCTGTCTCTGAACTTGACAAGGCTATGAGAAAAGGTATTTATCACAAAAATACCTGTGCAAGAAAAGTTTCCCGCATGACAATTGCTGTAAACAAACTTGCGTAATATGTAGAGGGCAGTCGTACTGCAACTACAATTCTACCCGTCATATAAACAACGAGCGACCCTAAAGCGAGTCGCTCTTATGTCCAATAAGACAACAGATACCATGACATGTGGTATCTGTTTTTTGGCATAAAATCTGTTACCGTTGCCCAGACGGCCTCGGTAACGCCAATATATAAGGGAGGACAATAGGATGAAACGACAGGACTATCTTTCCTGGGATCAGTATTTTATGGGAATTGCCAAACTCTCCGCTATGCGGAGCAAGGACCCGAATACCAGTGTGGGAGCCTGTATTGTAGGTACAGATAATAAAATTCTTTCCGTGGGCTACAACGGCATGCCCCATGGCTGTTCCGATGATGACTATCCCTGGGAGCGTGATGGCGAAAATCCTATGGATACAAAATACCTCTACGTCTGCCATGCGGAATTAAACGCTCTGTTAAATTACACCGGAACCAACTTAAAGGGCGCGCGGATTTACACTACCCTGTTCCCCTGTAATGAATGTACGAAGGCGCTGATTCAGTCCGGCATCCGGGAGGTAATTTACATGGAGGATAAATACTCTGACACACCGTCTGTGATGGCGGCCAAGAAGATGATGCGCTCAGCAGGGATTATTGCCCGGCCCTATGGTGAGCCAGAGAAACAGCTGGAGTTGTTGCTTTAGTTCAGTTAAAAATCTGTGTTTTGGCTTGGCAATCAAAAAATCACAAATCGACTCGAACCGGTAACGCTTACGCGTTTAAGGTTCTCGCTGATTTGTGGTTTTTTGATTTGAGCAAAACAAAGATTATTTAACAGGCGAAGGCAACAATCTCCAACTGTTGAACTCTGGCCCCCAGGTGTGCGGGAACAATCCTCGCATGACGCAATATTGGATACTCACATTATTTGATACCCGCATTTTATAATACCGTCCTTGTTTTGCATCTCTTGAAGCGGCTTGGGCGGTAAACAGAGTTAAAGCAAGAGAAAGAATCCAATCAGTGAGAACCTTAACGCGAAGCGTTGCCGGTTCGAA
>JAFLTB010000027.1 GCA_022510605.1 Lachnospiraceae bacterium | reverse complement strand
CCAACGGCTTAATGGTGTGGATGTTAACCACCTTGGCATCAATGCCATCTGACGCCAGCTTTTCTGCCGCTTCCAGACAGTTGGATACCGGAAGACCGCTTGCTACAATCGTCACATCTTTTCCTTCCCGAAGAACAACGCCCTTACCTAATTCAAATTTGTAATCCGGTTTTTCATTGATTACCGGCACAGCCAGTCTGCCAAAACGAAGATAGCATGGTCCCTCATGCTCATATGCTGCACGAACCGCCGCCTTCGCCTCCACATCATCGGAAGGAACGATTACGGTCATACCAGGAATTGTACGCATCAGGGCAACATCTTCATTACACTGATGGGTAGCACCATCCTCACCTACAGAAATACCTGCATGGGTAGCACCGATTTTTACATTCAGTTTCGGATAACCGATGGAATTGCGAACCTGCTCAAAGGCACGTCCTGCTGCAAACATGGCAAAGGAACTGGCAAACGGTACTTTGCCAGTGGTGGCAATACCTGCCGCAACGCCCATCATATTACACTCTGCGATACCGCAGTCAATGTGTCGTTCCGGGAAAGCTTTTTTGAACACGCCAGTCTTTGTGGCAGCCGCCAGGTCTGCGTCCAGTACAACCAGGTTGTCAAACTCAGCACCCAGCTCCGCAAGAGCATTTCCATAACTTTCTCTCGTTGCTATCTTTTTTACTTCTGACATAAAGACTCACCTGCTTTCTCTAATTCTTCCATAGCCTGGGCATACTGCTCATCGTTCGGAGCAGAGCCATGCCAGCCCACCTGGTTTTCCATAAAGGAAACGCCTTTGCCCTTTACTGTCTTGGCAATAATGGCCGTCGGCTGTCCCTTTGTGGCTTTTGCCTCATCAAAGGCCGCCTTTAAGGCATCAAAATCATGACCATCCACGTTGATTACATGGAAACCAAAGGCTTTGAATTTTTCATCAATCGGATACGGAGAACATACCTCGTCCACCGCTCCGTCAATCTGCAGTCCATTGTTGTCCACAATGGCAACAAAGTTGTCCAGTTTTCTGTGTCCGGCAAGCATCGCTGCCTCCCAGACCTGTCCTTCCTGAATCTCTCCATCACCTAACAGTGTGTAAACACGGTAACTGTCATTGCTGAGCTTCGCAGACAGCGCCATGCCCACGGCGGCGGAAATGCCTTGTCCCAAAGAACCACTGGACATGTCCACACCTGGAATGTGTTTTTTGTCCGGGTGTCCCTGTAAATAGGAGCCTACCTTACGCAGGGTAGTTAAATCCTCCACCGGGAAAAAGCCTCTGTGGGCCAGTACGGAATAATATCCCGGAGCCGTATGGCCCTTGCTCAGTACAAAGCGGTCACGGTCTGCTTTGTCCGGAGCCTTTGGGTCTACATTCAATTCCTCAAAGAAAAGGTATGTATAGATGTCTGCTGCTGACAGAGAACCGCCCGGATGGCCGGATTTGGCACTGTGCACGGAAGTCACAATGCCTTTGCGGACCTCGACAGCCTGCTTCTGAAGTTCTAACTTGTTCATAATTTACCTCCTATTTGCCAAATACAGCAATATAATCCTTCTGGAATTTATCAATGCCGGCATCGGTGAGCGGATGCTTTGTCATCTGATCAATTACGCCGTATGGCACGGTGGCAATGTCTGCACCTGCCAGCGCACAATCCGTAACATGAATCGGGTTGCGGACACTGGCTGCGATAATCTGGGTATCCAAATCATGAACAGCAAAAATCTCGGCAATATCACGAATCAAATCAATACCCGGCTGGGAAATATCATCCAGACGTCCTAAGAATGGAGATACATAGGTAGCCCCTGCCCTTGCAGCTAACAATGCCTGGTTTGCAGAGAAAATCAATGTTACATTTACCTTGATTCCCTCACTGGTCAGCGTCTTGGTGGCCTTTAAGCCCTCGGCTGTCATCGGAATCTTAACTACCATATTTTCATGAATCTTGGCAATCTCACGTCCCTCAGCAATCATTCCCTCGGCATCTACTGTCGTAGCCTTAACCTCACCGCTGATTGGGCCGTCCACGATGGAAGCGATTTCTGCAATCACCTGATTAAAATCTCTGCCCTCTTTGGCAATCAGGGATGGATTGGTAGTTACACCACAAATAACTCCCATATCATTTGCCTTTTTGATATCCTCTACATTGGCAGTGTCAATAAAAAATCTCATTACGTTTACCCTCCTATAAAGTAAATTTATATCATATGCTCTATTATACAACCTGTAAGCATATAATCTCAACTGTTTTTTACAATAAAACGGAAAAATTTTTATAAGGGAAATTTTTCAAATCAGAAAAATCACTCTCCGCCATAAAAACACATTCCATTCAGGGAAAGTTTCACCACATTCTCCATGGCACGGCCCAGAGAAAACTGTCTCGTCACATTTCCCTCCTTGTCATATTCCTCGTAAGTCCCGTTTCCATTGCCAGAAATAAGGAAATGCTTCCCATAAGCCTGACAGCCACAGGAGCCGCCCTGTCCCACGGGAAAAGAATTTTTCACTTCTACGCTCTTTTGGCCTTCATCCACCCCAAACTGGAGACCCGTTCCCTTTCCATTGTCTGACACATAGGCACTAATTTGGGTCTTTCCCGCTGTTTGCTGGGTTTCATCCAGATTCAGAAGAGTATTCGCCATATTCCAGCGGACTACGGTTTGGTCTTCCGTGGTTTTCTTCTTCCATCCAGCCTTGCGCCAGTCACTCTTTTTCCCCAGAACAAAGGCCACCTTCGGCGTCTTTCCCGTCAGGGCTTCCAGTTTCACAAGTCCCTGTGGATTTCCACAGGCCACATAGATACTGCCAGCCTGCGGCGTAGTCATGGACACGGTTTTTACGCCCTTCGGGAAAGCAAAGACCTCTTTGGCCTGCCCTGTCTGAATCGAGACGGATAACAGAACATCCCGTTTTTTCTTATTTACCAGGCAATATACATATTCATAGCCATCATAGGCAAAATCCCGAATTTTTCCATAGCCTGATACCTGGGCTACTCCTGTTACCTGGCCCAGAGCAGAGACTTTGGCCAACTTCGTATCGGACACCTGATACAGCACACTGTCTCCCGACTGGTAAATTCGTCTGCCATGACCGGTCTCCGTTTGCACGGTATTTCTCAAAACCCCTGCATTGTCATAGGCATAAATTTTTTTATCGTTTGCCGGAAACACAAAAAACAAACCGCTTTCACAGAGCTCTTTACTGCGTCCCTCCTGCATCGACAACCGGACAGACGCCTGGGAACCCGGCACATCACATTTGTAAACCTGCGACTCCCGCTGGGCGCCGGTGCTGTCTAAAACTTCAATCTTGATATAATTTTTCATTCCCGGAACCAGCCCGCTTACAGTGAACTCATGGGTTTGTGACAGGTTGTTTTCTTTACCATTATTGACATAACGAACATGGTCAGAGATGGCTTCATCTGCCACCATTACTGTGTAGCGTATCATGCCCCGGTAACTGGTCTCAAAATAAAAATAAAAGGTATTCTCATTGGTACCAAAAGGATTGGCGGCAATAATTGGCGATTCCAGTGTGGCTGTGGTGCGCTTAATCAGCCGGTCCAGCCTGGCTCTGGCCTCTGTGGAGGTCGATATCTGATATGGATTCTGGCTGTCAAAATTCAGGACATTTTTATCCTCACCGGATGTCAGTAACGGCACGGCCCCCTGGTCGGTGTCAAAGCGATAGCCTCTGGAAGCCTCCTGGTCGTTTTGCTCCGCAGCAATGCGTTTGGTAAATTCACTCGTTGTACCACTGCCGCCTGTCAACAGAAAAACAGCCCCGCCAGTCAGCACTCCCATCACCAGCAGAGTAAGTAATATTGGTTTCAATGCTTTCTTCATAGTATTTCCACTCCTGTAATCAAAATGCCTCCGTCTATCCCTCGTCCAGCAATTGTTCAAATTCATTCATTGGCATCGGTTTGGCATATAGATACCCCTGCGCCATATCACATTGGATATTTCTAAGATAATCTGCCTGAGACTCGGTTTCCACGCCCTCACACACTACCATTTTATCCAGTTCCTGTGTCAGTTCCACTGTTTTTCGGATAATAATTTTACTGGCGTCCGAGGTTTCCGTTTCATCCAGAAAGGACTTATCTATTTTTATGATATCCACCGGTAAATCCTTCAAAAGGTTCAAAGAAGAATATCCCGTGCCAAAATCATCAATGGACCAGCGAATTCCCAGTTCCTTCAGGCTTTTCATCATCTGGGCAATCCCCGACAGGTCATCCTTGAAAATTCGTTCTGTCAGTTCCAGTTCAATATATTTGGCCGGGGTATTGTGTTTGGCTAACACCGCAGCAATTCGGGCCACATAATCCCTATCGCTTAACAGGACACGGGACTGGTTAATAGACACCGAGACACAGCGTTTCTTCTGCTTTAGTCTCTTTTGAATCATCTTGCATATCTCGTCCAGCATATAAAAATCCAGATTCTTTATAAAACCATTTTTTTCAAAGATAGGAATAAATTCATCCGGATAAACCATGGAGCCATCTCTCCGAATCCAGCGGCACAGCGCCTCCGCTCCCACAATTTTCCCGGCCTCCAAACCGTATTTTGGCTGAAGATAAACCTTAAATTCTCCCTCTTCCAGTGCCCCCTTCATAGTCTGCTCAATTTTCCTCACCCGTTCCATTTTGCGGAATACCTGAACATCAAAAAAGGCGCTGGAACTTTTCTGATAATGCAGGCTTTTTCTCGCCACATTGGCGCATTCCACCATTTTCCCTATATCATCTGCCGTATTTTCAATCAGGTATACACCAAACCCCAGATTGGGTCTGGCCTCCGAATACTCGCCTCCGATACTCTTCCAAAACGCCTCATTTATATTTTTTAGCAAAAGTTTCAGTCTTCCCACTTCCGTATAGGACACCAGTAAGACAAAATGATCGGCTACACTCCGGCAGCACAACTGCACCGTCTGACTGCAGGTGGTAAGCAGAGTCGCCAAATCGGAAAGAATCTTGTCCGCTCTCTTCAGACCATACAGGTTGTTAATCTGCTCATAATGGTCGATATCCGTACAAAGCATGGCATAATGTCCCGTCTTCCCGTTTTTATCCAGAAACCGGCGGGCTTCCTCCTTAAAATAATCCAGCGTATAAACACCCGTCAGCATATCGTACTGAGCCTGATTCTTAATATCCTTCGCCATCTGGTGAAGGGGGTTCCCCCCATTCGTTTCTCCATTCTGCCCAAAATCTTCCCCTTCAGACAAAGAAGTATGTATGGAGGCAATCTCATACTCATTCTCCTGACACAGGACAACCATGGAATACCTCAGATTATAGTAGGAAATCTGGGTATGGTAAGGAACCCTTACCTCCAGTTCCCCTGTGACATTGTAGCAGCCTCCGCCTAACATCACCACCTCTGAACTTATCACTTTTAATATAGACTCATGGGGCATACGCTGAATTTCCTTCTGAAGAAATTTCCTCATCTCCTCCTTGCTACGCGCCACAAAATACTCCTTTGAGCCAATCCAGTGCACCCTATCACTGACATTCCACAAGACGCCTTCTAAGTCCCGCCGGACATAATATGAGTAAAAGAAATCCAAAGCAATCTGCTTTGCCTGCTCTTCCATCAGATCATTGTCCAGCACCTGCTGCTGATTTGAATACATTGCCATGCTGTAGCGCCTCCTCCATTCGTTCTCCATCCTATTCATCGTTCCCATTTGTCACACAGGGCATTAATCTGGTCCGCAAATTTTGCGGTGTCCTTGTTGCTCAATCCCTCATTTTTACGGATAACCGAAATCAGCCGCTGGCCTGCTGTCATCAGACGCTGGAACATATCTCCTGACCGCTTCTTCGCCGCCGCTTTTTTCTTCACTGCCACTGGCAGCGCCTCTTTCACAAATTCGCCGCTTATCAAATCAAAGACACTGCCACTGTAGGGCGCCGAGGCAATATATCCCGAGTCCTCCAGGGTCCGGGTAAAACTGGTACAAACACTGTCCTCCCCGTGTACCACAAAGACATGCTTCGGCGGCCGCTCTGTAAAACCGTTTATCCATTTGAGAAGTCCATCCCGGTCTGCATGACCGCTGACACCTGCAATTTTGGTTATGACAGCCTGAACCTCTACTACTTCTCCAAATAATTTCACCTGGGATGCGCCCTCCAGCAGAGAGCGTCCCAGTGTCCCGTGGGTCTGATACCCCACAAACACAATGGTGCTTTCCTTCCGCCACAGATTGTGTTTCAAATGGTGGCGGATTCGCCCGGCTTCGCACATGCCGGAGGCGGAAATAATCACCTTGGGTTCCATATCAAAATTGATTGCCTTACTGTCCTCGCTGGTAATGGACAGTTTCAAGCCGGGAAAACCGATGGGATTAATCCCTTTTTCCACCAGTCCCCTGGCCTCATCATCAAAGCATTGCTGGACATTTTTCTTAAAAATGCTGGTGGCCTCCACCGCCAGCGGACTGTCCACATATACTTCAAAATCCGGTTTGGCTGTCACCAGCCCCCGCTCCTTAATCTGACGGATAAAATACAGAAGTTCCTGGGTCCTTCCCACTGCAAAGGAAGGAATGACAACGTTGCCGCCCCGCTCAAAGGTCTGTTCAATAATATCTGCCAGTTCTCCCACGTGGTCCGGCGTGCCGCCATGCAGCCGGTCTCCATATGTAGATTCCATCACGACATAATCTGCCGCTTTGGTATACGTTGGATTTTTCAAAATCGGTTTATTGACATTGCCAATATCACCGGAGAAAACAATCGTCCGTTCCTCTCCGTCCTCCCGGCCCATTATCTCAATGGAAGAAGAGCCCAGCAGATGTCCCACATCCGTAAACCGCACCGTAATCTCATCACACACAGGTATCAGACGGTCATAGTCACAGGGAATTAACAGCTGAATCGCTCCCATGGCGTCCTCCATGGTATATAGAGGCTGATAGGTCTCTCCTCCGGAGCGTCTGGCCTTGCGGTTGCGCCACTCCGCCTCAAACTGCTGAATATGTGCGCTGTCTCTGAGCATAATCTGGCTCAGTTCCACCGTGGCTTTCGTGGCATATACCTGCCCCCGGAAGCCTCTGGCATACAGCATCGGCAAAAGACCGGTATGGTCAATATGGGCATGGGTCAGAAAAATGAAATCAATCTCCGACGGATTCACCGGAATTTCCTGATTTTCAAACAAATCCTTTCCCTGCTCCATACCGATATCTACACAGAGTTTCTTCTCCCCCACCTCTACATAATGGCAGCTGCCTGTCACTTCATGGTCTGCCCCCACAAATACAAGTTTCATATACCCTCCTCCTGACTTATGAACCCCGAATGACTGCAACCCCCTTTTATTCCTTTATTATACTTGATTTACGGCGCCACGTCAATAAGAGGAATCTTCTAATATTTCACTATGGCGGCAGCGTGCAGTTGAATCTTTCCCATATCTTTGCTATAATAAACTTCAAGTCAGTATAACGATGGTGCATCGTGCTGCTCTTGAGACTTAATATCGGACAATGGAGGATATGCCATGAATAATAAACGGATTGTAATTGCTCTGGGGCGAAATGCCTTTGGAGAAACTTTCCCGGAACAGCAGAAAAATGTAGAAAAAGCCGCCGAGGCCATTGCTGACCTGGTGGAGCAGAAATATCAGATTGTAATTACCCACAGCAATGGGCCACAGGTAGGTATGATTCAGACTGCCATGACAGAATTTGCCAGATTGGACAGCCGCTACACGGTGGCTCCCATGTCCCTTTGCGGGGCCATGAGCCAGGGCTATATTGGCTATGACTTGCAAAATGCCCTCCGCACGGAGCTTTTGAACCGCGGTATTTTCAAACCGGTATCTACTGTAATTACACAGGTCCGGGTGGACCCTTTTGACAAGGCCTTTAACCACCCTTCTAAAGTAATCGGCCGGGTTATGACAAAGGAGGAAGCGGAGGCGGAAGAAGAAAAAGGAAATTATGTGGTGCCGGAGGAGGGCGGCTACCGTCGTATCATCGCCTCTCCCCGTCCCATTGACATTTATGAAATCGATGCCATCACCGCTCTCTTAGATGCGGGACAGTTAGTGATTGCCGCCGGTGGCGGCGGTATCCCTGTTATGGAACAGGGCACCCGCTTAAAGGGCGCCAGCGCTGTCATTGAAAAAGATTACACAGCGGCCAAGCTGGCAGACATGGTAGATGCCTCCCACCTTCTGATTCTGACCTCCAAGGAGCAGATGAGCATTGACAACGGCACAAAACCGGTGGGGAGCATTTCGGTAAGCGAAGCCATAAAACTCATTGATGAAGGGCATTTTGACCCCATTACTACACTACCAAAGATTGATGCCAGTGTGGCCTTCGTCTCTGCCGGAGAAGAGCGAACCGCCATTATCACCAAACTGGAAAATGCCTATGAGGGCATGAAAGAAAGAATGGGAACGATTATTAAGGCGTAGCATTGTCTGCTAAGGCGTGGCATTGCCTGCAAAAGCGGGTGCATTTGGTTCATCCTTTTTCACAGCATTCTACAAACGCCGAAATCACGCTGACTGCCCCTTCTATTCCACAGCAGGCGGTGTTAATTGCCAAATCAAAACTTTGAATGGAATCCCATGGATAATCTGCATAGCGGGTATAATAGGATGCCCGCTCCCGGTCTTTATCCCGTAAAATTTTCTTTACTTTTCCCTGTTCACAACCATATTGTGTTGTTGCCCGGTTTTGTCTGAAATCTCCATCTGCATAAACGAAAATCCTTTTACAATCGGGAATGTCCCGCAGAACCTCACCGGCACAACGTCCCACTATAATGCAGGCACCTTTCTCAGCGAAGCCACGGATTGCCTCCGCCTGAGCCCGGAAAACCGCATCTCCCGGAGCCTCTATGTAATGGTTCCCCAAATACCCCATGGCAATGGAATACAGCAGACTTGCACTCGCCTTTTCGTCATGACTGTGAACAAGTTCTTTATTCATGCCTGTCTTCACTACACATTCGTCAATGATTTCACTGTCATAAAGAGGAATGTCTAATCTTTCTGCCAGTATTTTCCCAATCTCAAGCCCGCCACTGGCAAACTGACGGCTAATACATATGATTGTTTTCATTCTGTGACGACCTCCTTTTTCTCTTTCCGCTCCACCTGTTCTTTTGATTCCCTTTGCTCTTTTGATTCCACTTGTTCTTTTGATTTATCAACCAGTCTGCGTAACAATGGAATACCCAGCAGTACGGCAGTAAGCGCCGTCAAAATATCTGCTACCGGCCCTGCGTATGTTAATCCTGTTAAATGCCATATCCTGTTAAGGATAATAATTAATGGTATATGAAAAATACACTGCCGTCCCAGATTGACAACCAGGGATTTTACTGCGGAGCCTGTTGCCTGAAATGTACACATTAAAGACACCTGCATGCCCAAAAACGGCAGACACCACGCATACGCACGCAAAAATTGTACGCCGGTCTCAATAATCTTCGCATCGGATGTGAATGCCCCCATAAACGCACGGCCCCAAAAGATAAACGGAGCTAAAAAGAGAAAACACGCACAAGTGGATGAAACTGCGGCAAATTTGAATGCAGACAGCATCCGCTTGTAATTCCGGGAACCATAATTGTATCCCGCAAATGGCGAGTATCCGGAAGCATATCCCAATATGAGCATAAAGGCAATACTAATCATCTTTGTTGCTACACCATAGGCAGATATCACATAATCGCCATAGCGGGATGCCAGGCCCTGCATTAGTATGCTGGCACAACTCATAAGAATTGTCGAAGCGGCAGAGGGCAGACCTATTTTCAGAACCTCGGACAAAATCCTTTTGCTTGGTCTGAAATACCGTGGCTGTATGGAAAGAACTGTATTGGATTTGAAATACAGGATTAAATAATAAACCACGGCAACTGCATTACTGATAATCGTAGCCCAGGCAGCACCAGCCACACCCTGATGTAATCCAAGAATAAAGACCGGGTCAAGGATAATATTTAACGCAATACCAATTCCGGAACCCAGGGCCGCCTCCTTCGCTTTCCCTTCTGCACGCAAAAATGCAGGGAGAGCAACTTGTAACGTCATAACAAATCCAAAAGCGACAATAATGTTCAAATAGTCTCTGGTAGGTGCCACATTATTGGAACTGGTGCCAAGTACGCTTAAAATCGGCTTTTGAAGAAGAAAATATACCCCGTTAAGAGGATGGTAAGCAATGTTGCAATATACGCAGATACTGAACTGGTGCGCTTTACCTCCTCATATTTTTTTCCACCAAGGCAGCGGGAAATATAGGAAGGTGCACCATACCCAAAAATATTACCTACCGACTGGATAATCATAAAAACCGGAAATGCCAAAGAAATAGCACCCAGCTGTACCGGATCATCCAATAATCCGATAAAGTAGGTATCCGTCATGTTATAGACCAACGATATAACGGTAGTTATCAGTGCCGGGATAGAAAGTTTCAGGATGGCCCTGGGAACAGGCATCCTTTCCATCACATCAAAATTTCCTCCTTGCATAATGACTTTCCTTTCATTTAATATTGATTTTTCTTTCTAAAAATAGTACACTTATTGTAACGCATAATTGACAGTAGCATTTAGTTGTTAGTAAACAAAATGCTACTGTTGCACACTAGCACGTTATCCCTATTGTGTCAAGCATGTTGTTGCAAAAGTATTTCAATGAAACTACAAGGAGTGAAGATAGCATTTATGGAGCATCGTGAGGAAATCAGAAAAATTCAGGAAACATTATTGGGTGTTCTTCCTGTTTGGAACTATAAAATTGAAAAGCCATTCAAACAACTATTGGATGAAGGGGTAAGTCTGGAAATGTATTATTGTATTCGGACTTTACAGTGGCACGGCCCACTTACTATGACAGAATTAGCCCATCTGGTTAAAATGCCAAAACAACAAATGACAAAAATGGTCAACCGATTGGTCGAACAGGGCTTTGCAAAACGAATTTATGACCCTTCGGATCGAAGAGTCATAAAAATCGAAATTACAAATAACGCGCAAAAGTATATTGACCGGTTCTTAACACAAGATGCAGAATGTTTCCAAAAGTTATTAGAACAAATGAGCGAAACAGACCGCTCTGATTTTATGCAGGCGATACGTACACTTATGCGCATTTTATATAAGAGACCATGAAGCAGGAAATACAAAATCAATATACAAAATAAAACCAAAAAACTCTCTCTACTTCACTCTCTTCGCCACAAAGTGCTGGTAGTCCTTTGCATGGCTCCATTCGCCGCCCCATTCAAATCCGTTGCGGCGGAATATCCGATACGCCAAATCCCCCTTATGAATCATCTTCTCTTTGTGCGGGCCGGTGCATTTTTCCACGTCTCTTTCCAGATATTCGGTCGCATTGGCAGGAAAATATTCATTCTCCCGGACATAGGGATTTATCAGCGGATTGATGTCAATCGCCAGTCCCAGCGCATGCTTTGACAACTCCTCTTTCCCCTCTACCCTCCGGTAATTAAAGGCCGAGGAATTGTTCTCCTCCATGGAGAGCTCATCGTCCGCTTCATAGTCATCCACCAGACGCACCTTTTCTATCGGATACTCAATTTTATACAGCTGGTAGAAGGCCCGCATGGTCTGCCAGGCAATCTTTTGGTTTACCACCAGTTCACCCTCTTGAATTTCACCGGCAAAATCATAGTGAAGCACACGCACATAGCGAAGCTCCTCCATGGAAATATCCCGGTTTGGCTCCACAGGAAAAGAAACGCCCAACATTTTTTCCCGGATATAATCCGGAATCACCGCACTGTTAAAGCCCTCTTTGTATACTTTATAAACGCCCACATATTTGCGGCTCTCAATCAGTTGATACAAATACAGAAGAACAAAAATAACATTCACGGCTTCGTACCACCGGCTCACAGAAAACAGTCCCACAAAGGTAAGGGCTGTAATAAACATCCGGGCTCCTGCCGATATCCACCACAAAAACTGCATCCGGCGGTTGGTGCCCTGGTTTGCCAGGTCATCGGAAATCCCCACGGTAGTATAAATAACTGTGTATTCCATCCAGAGTTCAAATACAGCGAGAAGGAAAAAGACCGCCAGCGCCGATACCACCAGCGCCGCACTGTTTACAAAAAACGGCAGTACTCTCAGTGTCAGGGATAATAATCCCGTAACCGCCGCCAGAGCCATACACTGTATATATTTTTTATTGTGTTTTACCATCAGCGACACGCCAATAATAATCAGAATACATCCTACCATATCCGGCAATACATCTATGGCCATCCGGTCACCCAGAATATATTTTGTCACATATGTCTGGATATTCTCTCCCATGGCGACGCCCATAAATTCCCCCTGGGGTTCTACATAGGCGGGATATGAAATTCCGGAAGCAAAGGAAAAATCGATTCCGGTAAACAGCAAGCCAATTGCAATTAAAAAAATTGCCACAAGACCACCTCCAAAAATCAGTTCTGCTTACGCACAATTTTATATTCATCATCTGTCTGGTAATAGGGGCAGGCTTTGTAGGAGGAGGCAAGAAACCGCGCCATTTCATCCTCATCCAGATTCACTTCACATTCTGCATATCCCTCATCGTCATACACATAGAATGCACAAAATTCACAATCTGTCATTTTCCACACACACACATTTCTCTCATATTCTAAAAGACAGAATCTTCATCATCCATATCTTCATCGAAATAATCTTCGTCGGAAGAATAATCATATTCATCCAGATCCTCATCTTCATCCTCATCTTCGTCCTCATCGACTGAATAATCGGATTCATCCCAATCCTCATCGTCATAATATGGGTCGATGTCCCAATCTTCATCGTCATCGTCCACATCCGTATCGGTGTCTGAATTTTTATCCTTCGAATCATCATACTTCTTAGCATTCGGAGCACTATCTGGATCCTGGAAGGACGGAATACCACTGCCATCCCTCAGCCCCCATGCCGCTGCTATCTTCATAAAATTCTGCATAAGTTCATTTTGATATGCATTGAGACCGGAATTATCTTCTTTCACTGGAATTTCTTCGCCCTCTAACGGCTCTATACTACCCTCTAACACGCCCAGTTTAATATCCAGCGCCATACTGAGATATGTGAGATCCTCTTCAAAAAGCGAGACCTCATCCATCACATAATCCACATAGCTGCCCGGATTCAAATCCTTCACAGTTCCTTTGGCTCTGAGACCACCTACTTCTTTTCCTTTTTCATTTGCAATAATTTCACATCCATAGGCATTATTGGATGAATTGAAGGTTTGTTTTATCGTGAGGCCTCCTACAGAAACGCCCATTGTCTCCACATCCACTGTTATGGTTGTCTCGCTGGTGTCCATTTTTGTATCCTTGAAAATGACGGTAAGGGTTCCCACACTTTTCCCACTGGCACTTATATCTGCCGTCAGTGTGGCTGTGGAATTTCCCTCCACACCGGAAAAATCCAGATTAAGTTTTGCCAGAACGCCTTCCATTTCCCCCGAAACCTCTATTCCCGTCAAGTCGTCCCCATCACCATATACATTGAAACTAAAATCCTGTGTATACTGGGAAAGGGTGTTCGTAATTGTACGGACGTTTGAAATCAAATCAAAGGATTGGATTCCCCCCAGTCCATAGGTATCCTCCAGTTCATACAACATATAAGGTTCCATCACCAGCTGCATATACTCATTGATGGCCTGCACCATTTCCTTCTGCTCGTCCGCACTGAGAAATTCTACCAAATCATTCAAAACCGTATTCAAGGCAAGCTTGGAAATCGTCAGTTTATATCCATCCCTATCCCCGTCTAACGGTTCACAGGTAATCTCTTCCTGCAGCTGTTCCATTTCTTTTTTGAAAAATTCGGCCAGTGCTTCCTGATACTGCTCAATATGCGCCGGGTCCAGATTCTCCGGCATTCTTACCATCATCCCAGTGTCAGGGTTTGAATAATCACTGGAAAATACTTTGCCCTTAATCAATTCCGGCATGGAATAATATATCTTTTCTTTGTCCATGTACATATTCATGGTCACCGGAGTTCCGGCCTTTTCCACCCCAAAGGACATCCTGCTCCTGCCATCGGTATCTCCCTTGGCAGACATATTGACTGTGTATTCTGACAGTTTTCCAATACCAAGGTCAATATCTCCGTCCTCATCCCTCAGTGCCAAATTGGAAAGGGATAGAGCCAGACTGCTTCCTTTGTCACTCATATTCTCCCACAACTGGCTAATTCCCAATTGCTCATCCACCGAAGAATATGACAGTTTCTCCGGCGCCTGTGCTAACAACTGGAAGGCCTTCGCCTTATCGGACGAAAACACTCCGACAGCCGCCATAATTCCTATTGATGCTCCTGCAACAACAATCACAAGTGCTGCAATCAGCCCTATGATTCCTCCCGCTCTTCTTTTTCCCATCTTTTTTCCTCCATTCTACTACACAATGTAATATGTATTTTTATGATAATCAGTGGTGCATCCAGCTTCCCCGATACTCCCACTGTCTATCTCCTGTCTAAATCCCCAAACCCGCCTGAAGCAATATCTGCGTTACATTATATCTTTTTCAGTCTCTCCCTGCGTCTGACATAGCACTCCTCCAGTCGCCCAATCACCACTGCCGACAGACAGCCAAGTGCAATGCCAAGTAGCAGCCCCGCCAGAATATCTGTGGGATAATGCACGTAAAAATACATGCGGGACACAGCAATGAGCAGCGCACCTGCCGCTGCCACCAAGCCTAAACGTTTATTCCACATGAAAATTCCCGTGGCGGCCGCAAAGGAGGACATGGTGTGCCCGGAAGGAAAGGAATAATCCTTTGGTATAGCAAGCAGCATTTCCACCTCTGGATTGCGCCAGCATGGCCTTGGTCTTGCCACCAGATTTTTCAATATCAGGTTCCCTGTAATCATACAAAGCAACAGGGAAAATAAAACCACTGCGCCTGTCTTTCTTGTCTCTTTTTTCAAAAGCAGAAGAATCCCTATTAAAACCCAGACGGCTCCTCCCTCCCCCAGAGTGGTAAACACCTTCATCACAGCTGTCAAGGCCGGTTGATGAAGAGAAACAAACCATGTCAGTATCACGCTGTCAAACCACTCAATCAAAAAACTCCCCCTTTACTCAATTCTTTCCTGACCGCCTGCTTTTTTTGGCTCTGACCTTCACAAGACAACTTTTCTTTATAGTTCCGTAGACGGCATAAATTCGTACTTTCCCCTTTTTCTTTGCCTTTACCACACCCTTTTTATTAACAGTGGCAATTTTTTTATTGGCTGACTTCCATCGAATGCCATTTTGAAAGCGGGAGGGATTGGCTGTTGCCCGTAATTGAAACTTTTTCCCTGCCCGGGTTTTCTTCTTTCTTTTATTCAGACTAATTCGTCCAATGGTCTCCAGATAATGCTTCATTTCCTTCCCTGCACTGGAGCGGTACAAATCCGTATAAGAAAAGAGAA
Source organism: Lachnospiraceae bacterium (assembly GCA_022510605.1). GTDB lineage: Bacteria > Bacillota > Clostridia > Lachnospirales > Lachnospiraceae > Eubacterium_F. The sequence continues at coordinate 20,815 of JAFLTB010000027.1, read as the reverse complement.
CATAGCCCTCCGTGTTACCCGCTTTTATCTGCTTTAACTGGCTGGCAATATTATAAGAACTATTTTTCCATCCATTGTCACCTCTGACAGAACGTCCCGCCTTATAGAGAGCCAGACCGGCATACATAGGAATGTCCCGCGTGTTCAGGGACTGCCACTGGGCAAGTCGACTGTTAAACAATGCCGTTTTCTTACCTTTTAACATATACTGGTTTGACCAGTATATCTGGGGTACCAGATAATCTACATATCCACTGTTTGACATCCAGGTTCTTACATCGGCACCAATCCTGTCACAGTATTCCAGACTTCCCGCCGGGCTGATACCAAATACCAGACGATTGCTTTTCCTTTTCACTGTCTGATATACCTGGCGCACCATGGCATTGACATTATCCTTCTTTGTCTGTTTTTTTACTTTATTATACTTTTTTTCATTGGTGGGATAAAAATAATCATCAAAATGAATGCCATCTACGTTGTAACGGTCGATAATCTCCTGTACCTGACTGACAATCCGGTCTATGGTCTTCTTTTTTCCCGGATTCAGCACCCTGTTAGAAGTAACCCGATACGGGTTCATCCAGGCGTGAAAAGAAAGCCCATACTGATGAGCATAAGAAACCAGGATTTTCAGCGGATCATAGGACAGAGCCGCACCACCCTTTGTCATGTATTTACTCCATCCTGTCACACTGGAAGGATAGATTGCATCGTCAAAAGCTCTTACATGAAAATATACGGTATTACAGCCGCTGGCCTTAATATTAGCCAACATCCGGCTGGCATTGGCACGAAACTCGCTTTCACTCTTATTGTAGAGACCTATCCCTTTGTATTCAAAACAGGAGACCCACACACCTTTAACACGGTATGAGCCCGCCTCTGCCGTTCCGCTCTGTCCCAGTACCGATAACCAGGCAGCCAGAACAATGGCAGTTACTATTATGAAACGTTTCATTTTTAACCTCTCTGCTGTTATTCTTCCTTTATATTATGCCACAGGAAGATTAGAAATAACAGAAGTATTATACTACAAAAAATGGGAAGATGCAAACATAACTGCCGTGTCCCTACATTCCCCGGATATCATAAATATTAAAACTTCCAATATCAATGGACTGCTTTCCAATTTCTTCTGTTTTTGTTTTCAATTTTCCGTCTTTATTTTCCTTTCTCTCCCGGATTCCCTTTTCATAATCCGTATCCATAACAACTCCACCCTCGGATTGCAGAATGCTTTCTTCATCCTCCCCGGTTGTTATTCCGCAGTGATAATACTCTTCATGCCATTTCATAAGGGTGACAGCATCCTCTCCCAACCGGAATGTATAGCATTCCCACCAGCGCCATCCACTGCCGCCATAAAAGGTAAGGATGAATTTGCCATTTTTGACCTTTATAGATTCGTATGGGTCTCCCCAAACACCACCTTCCTCTTCCCTTAATACCGCGTTTTCATTTTCTGCCACCACCTCATAATTCCCATCCCTGTACTCTTTTATTACCGTCAGTTTCCGCTCTCTCTGCTCCCATTCCATCTCCGGGTCATATTTCGGTTTTTTTGACTGGTAAATAACAAAGAGATAGCGGTATCCCTCATCGCCATAAGACCCTTTTGCCTTATCCAGAATTTTCCATCCCTCCGGCTTACATTGCTGTTCCGGACGCAAATCCTCTGATTCTTCACCTTGGGCTCCCGGCGGAATATCATCGGGCAGGCGACCATGGAGTACACTTTGGCTGACTGTGGTTCCATTACTGGCAGTGCCACTTATGGCACTGCCAGTCACTGCATTTTCCCCTGTCTGATTTCCCGCCGTATTTGCCGCACGGCATGCCGTCAAAAAAATTGTTAAAACAATTAATGACACAAGATATTTTTTCATATCGTCTCTCCTTCCTATATACACACTTTTTCGTCGAAAAATGTCCCTCATTCCTCTACACTTTTCATATAATTTACATGAAGTAATTCATGGCTTTTTCCTTTAAGGACACCGGTTTCATAGAGCTGGCTCACTACCGGATTTTCCTCGGAACGCTTAATAATGGCGGATTTATCTGCCTTATACATACCCTGGGCCCGCTCCTCTTTTACAATCTGGTAGCCAAATGGCTGTCCGGCTCCACCAATACATCCGTAAGGACAGGCCATAACCTCTACAAAATCAAAATGCTCCTCACCGGCACGGATTTTTTCAATGAGGTCATCCGCATTGCCAAGGCCGTTGACAACCGCAATTCGGAGAGTCCTGTCTCCGATTTCTACCTCGGCTACCTTTACTCCCTCCAAACCGCGGACGCCGGAATATTCCAGCTGACGCAGGGTTTCATTGTCCTTCTCTGCCACATGGCGGAGAGCCGCCTCGGTCACACCGCCGGTTACACCAAAAATCACGCCGGCACCGGAGGAGATGCTGAAAGGCATATCCGGAGAACTTGGCTCAATCTCATTGAACTGGATGCCCAGCTCCTTAATCATGCGGATAAGTTCCTTGGTGGTGATAACGTAATCCACATCCGGCACATTGTTCCGTTTGAATTCCTCTCTGGAAGCCTCATACTTTTTGGCCACACAAGGCATAACTGCCACCGACACTGTCTCCATGCCGCTTTCCTTATCTGCCGCTTTGTAATATTCCTTAATGACGGCGCCAAACATCTCCATCGGAGACTTACAGGTGGACACGTATGGCATCAAATCCGGATGTTTTGTCTCCACAAAACGAACCCAGCCTGGACAGCAGGAGGTAAATAATGGGAAACGATTTCCCTCCGGATAGGTCTTTTCTCCATTCTCCAGCTTGCGAACTAATTCTGCCGCCTCTTCCACAATGGTTAAATCGGCGCCTACGCTGGTGTCAAATATGGTGTCAAAGCCCATCATCCGCAGAGCCGTAAATATTTTACCAATGGAGTTCTTGCCCGGTTTCAGGCCAAACTCCTCACCGATTGCCACACGCACCGCCGGCGCCACCTGGACAACCACACGTTTATCCGGCTCATACAGTGCTTTCCAGACCGCTTTCAGATTCTTTTTAATGGTAATGGCCGCCGTCGGACATACCGCTGCACACTGACCGCAGTTTACACAGTCCGTATCCGCAATTTTCCGATTGAAGGCCGGTGTCACCATCATGTCCGCACCACGGCCTGCAAAATCAATGGCTCCCACATGCTGTACCTCATTACACATACGCACACAGTCACCGCAGAGAATACATTTGCTTGGGTCTCTGACAATGGCCTTTGAGGAATCATCAATCATTCTGTCCGGGTGGGTATTAGGGAACCGTATATCCGTCAGACGGTAGCGGGCTGCTAACATCTGCAGACGGCAGTTTCCATTCTTCTCACAAATCGTACAGTCACGGCAATGGGATGCTAACAGCAGTTCCAGAATCATCTTCCGGTAGTCATGCAGCCGGCTCGTATTCGTCCGAATCACCATACGGTCTCTCGGCGGCGTGGAACAGGAGGCAATGACGCTTCCTCTCTCATCCTCCACCACACACATACGGCAGGCGCCATAGATGGACATGTCCGAATAATAGCAGAAGGTCGGCACATGGATTCCCACCTTGTGAATCACCTGTAAAATATTTTTTTCATCGGTAAACTCTGCCCGAATACCATCTATAATCATATATTTACTATCTTTTGCCATGATTTCCTATACCTCCTTAATTGCGCCAAAGTTACAGCCATCTTTGCAGGCCCCGCACTTAATACATTTTGTCGTATCAATGGTATGCGGTTCTTTCACCTGGCCTGTAATAGCACCAACCGGGCACATTCTCGCACATTTGGTACAGCCCTTGCAAAGTTCCGAATCAATCTGTAAACTGGTCAACGCCTTGCACTGGCCCGCCGGACATTTTTTATCCACCACATGGGCAATGTACTCATCCCGGAAATATTTCAGCGTGGACACCACCGGGGAAGCGGCTGTCTTGCCCAGACCGCAGAGCGCAGTGGCCGAAACGGTCTCCGACAGGGTTTCCAGTAATTCAATATGCTCCATGGTGCCCCGGCCCTCCGTAATATCGGTAAGAAGTTCTAACATCCGCTTGGTTCCCTCACGGCATGGCACACATTTACCGCAGGATTCGTTCTGGGTAAAGTTCATGAAGAATCTTGCCACTTCCACCATACAACTCTTGTCGTTCATAACCACCAGGCCGCCAGAGCCAATCATGGCCCCCACCTTTTTCAGGGAATCAAAATCCAGTCTCATATCCAGATGGTTTTCCGTGTCACTCAGGCACAGACACCCGCCGGAAGGACCGCCAATCTGCACCGCCTTAAATTCGCCGCCCTTTACACCGCCGCCGATGTCAAAGATAACCTCCCGCAGCGTAGTACCCATCGGCACCTCAATCAGACCGGTGTTCTGCACATTTCCCGTCAGGGCAAAGGCCTTGGTACCGTGGTTGTTCTCCGGGCCATATCCCTGATACCACTTGGCGCCGTTCAAAATAATCGGAGGCACATTACAGAAGGTCTCCACGTTATTCAATACCGTCGGCTTGTCAAAGAGTCCATGCTCCACGGTTCTCGGCGGTTTTACACGGGGCATACCACGATTTCCCTCAATGGATGTGGTCAGGGCGCTTCCCTCACCACAGACAAAGGCACCGGCGCCCTGGCTGATTCTCAAATCGAAGTCAAAGCCGGAGCCCAGAATATTTTTACCTAAAAGCCCTCTGTCCTTTGCTTTGCTAATCGCCCTCTGCAAACGCTCTACTGCCAGCGGATACTCAGCACGCACATAAATATAACCATAGTGGGCCCCCGTAGCAATGGCCGCAATCAGCATACCCTCAATGACACGGTGGGGTTCACCCTCCATCATGGAGCGGTCCATAAAGGCTCCCGGGTCACCCTCATCGCCGTTACAGACAATGTACTTAATCTCTGAATCCTGATTTAATACCTGCTGCCATTTTCTTCCCGCCGGGAAACCGCCGCCTCCCCGGCCGCGCAGAGCCGACTCCGTAATCTCATCTACAATCTCCTGGGGTTTCATATCAAACAGCGCTTTGGCAACCGCACTGTAACCACCCAGCGCCAGATACTCAGCAATGCTTTCGGCATTGATGTGTCCACAGTATTCCAGAGCAATACGGGTCTGCTGCTTGTAAAACGGAATCTCTTCCTGCTTTACATAGGCATTTCCATCCATGTCCTTATACACCAGCCGGTCAATCACTTCGTCACCGACAATGGATTTTTCAATAATTTCCTCGCAGTCCTCCAGCCCCACTTTTATGTAAAGCCAGCCCATTGGTTCAATCCGGAGCAGCGGGCCCATTTCACAAAATCCGTGACAGCCGCTCTTCTTCAGGCCAATGCTGTCGCCGTGAGGGTCTTTCTCCAGCACAAGGGCACATTTCAGCCCCTTAGCCTCGATGATTTCTTTCATTTTTGCATATATTTCCAGCGAACCGCCTGCTACACATCCTGTACCGGCACAAATCAGAATCTGCTTTCTCTGGCTGTTCAGCGATTCTTTGTACTCTGCCTGCTTTGCAATCAGTTCTTCCCGGTCCTTAATTTTCATGAGCCGCTTCCTCCTTCAGTTCTTTAATCAGTTCCTTTGCCTTCTCCGGAGTCATGGACGGATGCACATGGTCGTTGACGGTACAGACCGGCGCCAGACCACAGGCTCCCAGACAGGATACCGTCTCCACTGTAAACAGCATGTCTTCCGTGGTTGGTTTTTCCTCGGACACCTCCAGTGTCTTTCGAAACTCCTCCAAAATCGGTACGGACTTACGCACATGGCATGCCGTGCCGTCACAGATTTTAATCACATATTTCCCCTTTGGTTCCAACGAAAAATTTTCGTAGAAGGTAGCTACCCCGTAAATTTTTGCTTCACTTAATTTTAATTCTTTGGCAATATAACTAAGCATCTCCTCCGGGAGATAGTGGTACTCTTTCTGTACCTCCTGCATAATGGCAATCACCAGTGTCTTGTCATAATTATGCGCCTGTAAAATCTCATCCATTTTTGCCTGTTCCAGTTCGTTCAAAATTTCCTCTCCTTTCCGTCATTCCGGACGTGTATTTGCACAAAAAATCCGGCATCTTCAAAGCACAAAGCATGTCGGATTTTTTTTCATTTTATCATATTTTCACAAAACAGTAAATAGAAATTTCTGCTAATCTGCAGATAGTTCCCTTGTCAGTATCTGACTGTTTTCCAGAAAATCTTCCACCGTCTGAAAGCCCAGCCTCTGTATCAAATCCAGCACATAGGGATTCTCTCCCGGCGTCCGGTATTTCGCCTCGCTGGCATAGGCGTCCACAAAGTCTGTGCCCTCCTCTTTTTCAATATTTCTCTTAGGTCCCCCTACGCAGCCTCCTTCACAGGCCATGCCCTCAAAAAAGTTTCCCGCTAACTGCCCATCCAGCACCCGCTGCAGCATCTTCTTGCAGTTAGCCGGCCCACAGGCACATACCGGTGTCATTTCGCATCCGGGTTCAATGCTTTTCACACACTCCTTCACCGCACTGCTCACGCCTCCGGTGCGAGCATACATCCGCCCCGCCGAGGCAGAATGCTCGTTTTCATCCTCTTCCATACTCTCAAAATCCACCGCTAGCGCCTCAAACATATCCTGCAATTCCTCAAAGGTAAGAACACAGTCAATGGCTCCTTCCAGATCCGGTTCCCGTATCTCTGCTTTTTTGGCCATACAGGGCCCCACAAAAATGGTCTTACAGCCCTCATGGAGAACCTTGGCAATTCTTCCGGCGGCAATCATCGGCGATACAGAGGCAGGAAGATGGCCGGCAATCTTTGTAAATTCCTTCCGTATCATGGAAATCCAGATAGGACAACAGCAGCTGGTGAGCTGGAATCCCTCCGGCTTTTCCATATTGGCACAAAATTCCAGGGATTCCTTTAAGGTCAATATATCCGCAAAGGCCGCCACCTCAAGCATACCGGTAAACCCCATTCCCTTCAGGGCACTGCGCAGTCGTCCCGGAGTGGCCGCCCCTCCAAACTGCCCCACATAAGCCGGCGCCATCAGCGCATACACCGGTTCCTCCGAGGTTTTCAGCAGTTCCACCGCCTTCACCGCATCGCGGCTGAAAGTGAGATTTTTATTCTGGCATGCCTCCACACACCGGGCACAGCCCACACAATTGTCCGGGTTTAATGCCACTTCCCCATTTTGAATTTCCAGCGCCTGAAACATACAGGCCGTCACACACTGGGCGTCACTGCAGTCGCAGGGATTCTCCTTCCATATCAGCGGATATTTTTCAGGATGGAGCAGACAGTCTAACTTCTTCCTGGCCTGACGGCCAATGGATTCGATTCCTCTCCCCTTGAGCCTGTCCTTTAACACCCGCCTGTATAATTCATCAAAAGTCATTATTCCCTCCATTCTGGAGTGTCTGTAATCATAACGGCATCGTGCTATACACCAGACTTCTGACACTCCGGCACAATTTTCCACTAGTGTTGGTAAATAATGACTTTTTCATACAAAAGAGCAGATGAAAGCATCAGCTCCACTGGGCCTCAAAGAGCTGGCGGTAAAAGCCTCCCTGTTCTAACAGCTCTTTATGGCTGCCCTGCTCAATAATTTTCCCATCCCGCATCACCAGAATTACATCTGCCTCCTGTATCGTGGAAAGCCGGTGGGCCACAATAAAACTGGTGCGCCCTTTCATCATTCTGGCAAAGGCCTGCTGAATCCGCATCTCTGTCCGGGTATCTATGGAGGAGGTGGCCTCGTCCAGAATCAACATGGGCGGCAGGCAGAGCATCACTCTGGCAATGCACAATAACTGCTTCTGTCCTGCGGATAAATTTCCACCGTCCTCGCCGATTACCGTGTCATAGCCTTTGGACAGACGGCGGATAAATCCATGGGCGTGGCTGGCCTTGGCCGCTTCTACAATTTCCTCCTCTGAAGCCTCCGGCCGTCCCATGGCAATATTTTCCCGGATTGTCCCGGTTTTCAGCCAGGTTTCCTGCAGCACCATGCCATAGTTATTCCGCAGGCTTTCCCTGGTGATTTTCCGTATGTCATGGCCGGACACCCGGATGGTGCCGCTGTCTACATCATAAAACCGCATCAGCAGATTGATGAGGGTGGTTTTTCCACAGCCCGTAGGCCCCACAATGGCAATGCGCTGACCCGGCTTCACATGGAGATTGAAATTCTCTATGAGTTTCTGGGAGGGCTCATAGGCAAAGAACACATCTTCTATGTCCACTGTACCATCCGCTTCCTCTAAGACCACCGCATCCGCCGGTTCCGCCGGCTCCGGCTCCTCCTCTATGAGCTCCAGAATCCGTCCGGCACAGGCAATGGCATTTTGCAGTTCTGTCACCACCCCGGAAATTTCATTAAAGGGCTTGGTATACTGATTGGCATAGCTTAAAAAGCAGGAAAGCATTCCTACGGTGATACCGCCCTGCACAGCATAGATGGCTCCAAAGATACCCACGCTGGCATATACCAGACTGTTGACAAACCGGGTGACCGGATTGGTAATGGAGGAAAAGAAGATGCCCTTCAGGGAATATTTCCGCAGTCTCTCATTTATCTCATCAAAATCCTCCAGGCTCTCCTGCTCATGGCCAAAGGCCTGTACCACCCTCTGATTGCCAATCATCTCCTCCACCAACGCCGTCTGCTCCCCTCTGGCCTCCGACTGCAGGCGGAACATCTGGTATGTCCGTCTGGCAATAAAACTGGCGGCAAACAGGGATACCGGCGTCACCACAACCACCACCACAGTAATGGGAAGACTGACACTGAGCATAAAGCCCAGCGTGCCAAGAATCGTAATCACACCGGTAAAAAGCTGGGTAAATCCCATCAAAAGCCCGTCGGCAAACTGGTCTGCATCCGCAATGACCCGGCTCACCACACCGCCATGGGGGTGGCTGTCAATATAGCGAAGGGGCAGCTCTCCCAGCCTTGTAAAAGCGTCTGCCCGGATATCCCGGACAACACCGTAGGTAATCCGGTTGTTGCATACGTTCATTATCCACTGGGCCGCCACCGTAAAAAGTATGGCAATGGCAATTTTCCGGCAGATGGAAAAAATCACCGCATAATCCACCTGGCCCGGCGCTAAAATCGCATCCACCGCATTGCCGGTGAGGATGGGGATATACAAAGTAAGCGCCACAGACAGCACCGCTAACAGCAGAGAGGCAATGAGATAAAACCAGTAATGGCGGATATAACGCAGTACCTTTTGAATAATTTCCTTCTGTCTCATACTTTACTTCCCCCCCTTTCTGACGCTTTGCAAATCTCACGGTACACCTCACAGGTTTCCCGCAGCTGTTCATGGGTGCCAAGGCCTGCCATGCGGCCATCCTCCAGCACCACAATTTTGTCGGCGTTTCGTACTGAGGCCGTGCGCTGGGACACAATGAACAATGTCATGTCTGTCAGTTCTTCCCCTATGGCTTTTCGGAGAGCGGCGTCCGTGGCATAATCCAGCGCCGAAGCACTGTCGTCTAAAATCAGAATGTCCGGCCGCCTTACCAATGCCCTGGCAATGGCCAGACGCTGTTTCTGCCCGCCGGAAAAATTCCGTCCCTCCTGCTCTACCTTCTCGTCCAGACCGTCCTTCTTTTGCCGCACGATTTCCTCTGCCTGGGCAATGCGCAGGGCCTGCCACAGTTCTTCCTCTGTGGCATCTTTTCGCCCCCACAGCAAATTACTGCGGATGGTCCCCTGAAAAAGCACGGATTTTTGCAAAACAATTCCCACCTTCTCCCGAAGTCCGCGCAGATTGTATTGCCCCGCTTCCACGCCGTCAATGAGAAGGCGGCCTGCGGTTATGTCATAAAACCGGGGTAACAGATGTACTAAGGAGGTCTTGCCGGAACCGGTGCCGCCGATAACGCCAATGACCTCTCCTTTTTTTACAGAAAAATGAATATCCGTCAGCGATTCCTCCGAGGCACCGGGATAGACCAAACCTACATGCTCAAATACCACGGCGTCTCCCGTCTCCGGAGCCATCTCTTTCAGTCTCTTTGCTTCGACCTCCTCCGGCCAGGTTTCCTCCGTCTCCGGCCCGGTAAGCCCCGGCTCTAATTCAAAGATTTCCTGAATCCGGTTGCCACAGGCAACTGCCTTGTTGACGCTGACAATCAGATTTGCCAGTTTTACCAGCTCCACCAGAATCTGGGACATATAGTTGATTAGGGCCACCACCTGGCCCTGGCTCAGCACTCCCATATCCACCCGGACAGCGCCTGTCCAGATCAGGGCAATGATGGCTCCATTGAGAATCAGATAGGTAATCGGATTCATCAGAGCCGCAATGCGCCCCACACTCTGCTGCAGCCGGTTCAACTCCTGATTTTCTCCGGTAAAATGTTCCCGCTCTTCTCCCTGCTTATGAAAGGCCCGAAGCACTCTGGCACCGGTAAGGTTTTCTCTGGTTCTTCCCAAAAGTTTATCCAGTGCGTCCTGTACCTTTTTGTACCGGGGAATGCTTAACGCCATTACGCCAAACACCACCAGCGACAGAAGGGGAATCGCCACCACAAATACCAGAGCCGCCTGCACATCCACCGTAAAGGCCATAATCATGGCGCCAAAGACAATAAAAGGTGAACGCATAAACAGCCGCAAAACCAGATTGACGCCGGCCTGTACCTGATTGACATCGCTGGTCATACGGGTAATCATCGTAGAGGTTCCCATCAAATCCATATCACCAAAGGACAATTTCTGAATATGTTCCAACAATTCGTGCTTCAGTCTGGCGGAAAAACCCACGGCTGCCCTGGCTGCAAAATACTGGGCCGTCAGAGAGGCCGCTAACCCCACCACTGCCAGGAGCACCAAAAGAGCGCCCATTTTCCAGATGTAGGCATAATCCTTCCCGGCAATTCCCACATCAATAATGGCCGCCATCACTAAAGGCACAAAAAGTTCAAAGGAAGCTTCCAGCAGCTTAAACAGCGGCGCCAGAATGCTTTCCATCTTGTAATGATTCAAAAATCGCAGTAACTTTCTCACTTTTTTCTCCTTTTTAATATGTCCAGAATATAGAAAAAGGCCTTTACCCGGAAGCACACTCCCAACAGCAGATATGCCACAACGCCGGTAACCACCTGGAGCACCAGAATATACGGGAAAGGAATGGGAAGCAGGCCCACACCATACACCGCCAGTCCCATCAGCAGGGACAGCAAAATGGCCGGCAGCAAATCCGCCAGCTGCTCTTTATATGTGTAACCCAGATACCGCCTGTTCGGTGTGGAATTTACAAGGGCGGCAAAAAAGGTCACAAGCATTCCTGTCCAGGCAATCCACATCACACCCAGATTCATAACGGCAAACAGAGTTATAAGGCCAAACCCCTTTTTTATAATCTCCATAATCAGCATGGTATGCCCTTTTCCCAGCGCCTTTACCGCCTGGATATTCGCCGTCTGTACCGGCTCCAAGGCATACTGGATACAGGCAATCTGCATAAAAGGCACACAGGCCAGCCATTGTTCCGAAAAAATAAGACGAACCACCGGCTCCGCCACCACCACCATACCAATCATCAGCGGCCATATGAGAAAGGAGCCAACCTGAATCGACAAGCGCACCATGTTTTTTAACTTCTCCTTATCATCCTGCCTTTTTGTCATGGCGGGAAACAGCACTGAGCCAATCGAGGAATTCAAATTCGTCACAAGCACATTGGGAAGTTTCTGTCCCTGGTTATAATAGGCCAAATCCGCTGCCGTATATTTCTTTCCAATCACCAGTCCCCTTACCTGCTTATAGGAGGTGTTAATCAGTTCCGACAACAGCATCTTCCAGCCAAAGTCAAACAACTCCTTCATCCGGCTCAGGGAAAACTGCCAGATGGGGCGCCACTTCACGGTAAACCACAGAACCAGCGTATCCATGGTGGAATTTAACAGATACTGCGCCACCAGCGCCCAGGCGCCGAAGCCCTGATAGGCCATGGCAATCCCTACTATCGCAGAGGTCACCGTACCAATCAGCGTGGAAAAAAAGAAGCGCTTAAACATCATATGCTTCTGCACATAGGCCTGCTGAACAGAATTTACTCCCGCCAACGGAAGCTTCAGAGCCATCACCCGCAGTACCGATGTCAGCAGAGGCTCCTTAAAAAAAGAGGCTACAAAGGGTGCGCAGAAAAACACAAGGGCGTATAACAGCCACGACATGGTTACACTGAAATAAAAGACAGAAGAAAAATCCAGATTGTCGGCATTTTTCTTCTGAATCAGGGATTGTCCAAAGCCACTGACTACAAAGACATTGGCAATCTCAATAAATATGGTGATCATGGCAACTACGCCAAAATCCTCCGGCAAAAGAAGTCTGGCCAGTACCATGGATACAAGAAAGGACACCGCCTGGGCGCCGATGCGCTCACCAAATTTCCATGCCAGCCCGGACAGTACCTTTTTTTGCAATCCTTCTTCCTTCATCTTTTCCTCTCCTCGGTTTCCCCCGTCTCCGCTCTTATGTCAGCCCATGCTTCTCCTGTAAATAGCGGTAAATCTGCTGGCAGGAGGAGCCATCCGTCACGGCATGATAGCGGTGTTTCAATTCCGACAGCCTATCTGTCCACAGCCGCTCTCCAGCAGCCACCTGACAGAGAAATTCCTTCAATTCATCAAAGGACTCAATATAACTTCCCTGAATAAATTCCTTCATATCGGAAAAGGGACAGGTAAAATGTTCAAAATAAATCTCCCTGTCTCGTATCGTAAGGCCAATTGGCCGTTCTGTCAATAAGAAATCGTAATAAACCGAGGAATAATCGGTTATAAGAGCTTCTGCTGCCGCCAGCATCTCATACAGTGTAATCTTTTCCTGCTGTAAAAAAGCATCGTCGGCAATCTGGATATGCGCAAGCCTCTTTTCGGAAAAAGCGGACAACTCCTGTACCGGATGGGGACGGAAATATAACGTTATGTCCCATCTGGCAAGGAGGGCCTCTAACTCCATCAGCTGCTCTGTATTCATCACCTCCGGCATGCCAAAGGGATATTCGATATCCAGTCCCGCCTCCCGGTGCAGACGATGCTGTCTATAGGTAGGCATCCAGAGGATATACCGGCCCAAACGGCTTTTTTTCGCCTCCTCTGACACCAGTACATCATTTCTCGGATAGCCAAGAGGAAGAAGGACTTCTTTTTTTATACCGACTTTTTCCGTAAAAATATCATACCAGAAAGGGCTTGTGACAAGATAACCGTCACACTCCCCTATTTTTTCCCTCGTATGATAATCCCTTGTGATTTTAATGAGCATTCCGTGCCCCAGATGGATCCTCACCTGCCCTTTTCTCCTCTTATATATAAAGGCATTGCAGTCGATGATATAGCGGGCCCGGTACAGCGCATGAAACCGTTTCCACATCTGGGAAAAGCCTCTGGCATCCTGGTAAAAAACCTCCACGTTCTCCGGCAGCGCCGGCACCGGCCGCTCTCTGTCATAGAGCGCCCAGTAAATCCGATGCCGCCGGTTTACTCCCTGCTTCAGAAAGTATTCGTACAGCGCATAGGTATTATCTGAAAAATCCGGGTGGCTTTCCAATATAATGTCCTCCCGCAGCGGCAGAAGCCGGAACAGGACAATCAATAACTTTTTTACTATTTCTCTCATACACCGCTCCCCTGCATCTCCAGCTGTGCCTTCACCAGACGGTAATAAATGCCGCCCTTTTCAATCAGTTCCTGATGAGAGCCCACCTCGGCCACCTGATGCCCGTCAATGACAATCAGCCGGTCCGCATTTTGCAGCGTGGAAAGCCGGTGGGCAATGGCAAAGGTAGTCCGTCCATTGGTGAGACGCTCTAAGGCCTTTTGAATCATAAACTCGCTTTCCGTATCCAGACTGGCCGTAGCCTCGTCTAATATCAACAGCCTTGGCTCATTTAATATGGCTCTGGCAATGGCAATCCGCTGGCGTTCACCGCCGGAAAGGGTATGGCCCTTTTCCCCTACATAGGTATTATATCCGTCTGGCGTCTTGGATATAAATTCGTGGGCATTGGCCATCTTGGCCGCCCGGATCACCTCCTCATAGGTGGCCTCCGGTCTGGAAAAACGAATGTTATTCAGTATGGTTCCGGAGAACAAAAAGGTCTCCTGCAATACCACGCCTATCTGGGAGTGGAACTTATCGGAGCGGATTTCCTTAATGTCCCGTCCATCCACCAAAAGGCTTCCATCATCCACCTCATACAGTCGCATAATCAGGTTTATCAGGGTGGATTTTCCCGTTCCCGAAGCCCCTACAATACCAATCATTTCCCCTTTATGTATGGTGAGGTTTAAGTCCTCTAATACAGGCTGGTAGGATTTATAACCAAAGGTGGCGTGCTGAAATTCAATCTCGCCCTCTACTTCAAGCTCTACCGGATGCTCCACATCCTCAATAAAAGGTTCCTGGGCCAGCACATCATTAATACGCTCGATGCTGCTGATTAAGTTCATCAAATCCCTTGGCATGGAAGTCATCCAGTTCAGGTACTGGTACAGAAGCTGGGTATAGGTAATGAACTGAATCAGTTCTCCCGTCGTCATGGTTCCGCCAAATACATCCATCCCGCCAAAATAGATAACCAGGAATACTCCAGCCCCCATAATAAAACCAGTAATAGGGATAAGCATCGCCCAGAATACCTCATTTCTCGTCTGGACGCGGCAGAATTCCTGGGCCAGCGCGTTAAATTTTTCCTTCTCCGCCTCTTCTTTTCCATAGGATTTCACTACGCGCATACCAGCGATAACATCCTGTAAATTACTGTTTACATCATCGCTTTTTTTCCACTGCAAATGAAACCGTCTATGAATGCTCTTCCGAAACAAATAAGTAAATATCACGGCGGCCGGAACAAAGATGAAACTAAGCAATGCCAGTTTTACATTCAGCGCCAGCATAAAAATAATGTCACAGACAAAGATAAAACAAACCGTAAACATATTACAGAACGTCCGCTCCATAAACTCCCGGATTTTGCCTGTGTCAAAGGCAATCCGGTTCATTAGCTCGCCCGGCCGCCTGTCGTTGATAAAACTCAGGGACAGAATCTGTACCTTTCCAAACAGCTCCTGACGCAAGTCCTTGGCAATCGTGGCTCCTAACACCGTACAGTAATAACTTTTCAGCACGTTAATCACTACAATGCCGGCACTGAGCAGAAACATAATGCCAAGACAGGTAAAGGCCACTCCCATACTGCCGTCTCCCGTAGTCAGCACATCATCCACCAGATGCTTTTGCACCTCCGGATTCAGAAGCGTTACCACCGCCGCCAATATCATCAATATAATAATGCCGGTAAAATGCCTCTTATAAGGCGCTGACATCCGGAGAAAATTCCGCCAGAAGCCCCCTTCTTTGGAACAGTGCGGACAGTATCTCGTGCCGGGAATTGCCCGTCCGCACTGGGGACAGATTTTCTCGTACTCTCCGCTTGCCACCTCCTCCGTACGGCCGCCAGCCAGAATGTTAATTCCTCTGGCAATATAGGCATACCGGGACAGATGCTTCGCCGAGTAATGCACCAGATAGCGCTCTACCCCCTTATGTTCCAGAACCAGCAGGCCGCCGCCGATTTTTGCCTCTGCCTTGGCCCGTCTGCAATCTGATATGGAAATCTTTTCTATTAACCTGCCCTGGGAAATCATCCAAAGATGTCTGCTGCTGACTACAAAGTAGGAATCCGGCAGCCAGGCGCCTCCCTCATCTATATCAAAGGGAACCGCATAATAAATCCTCTCATCCGCCGCTAACTCCACGCAGGCCTCTGCTTCCTTTGGCAGTTCAAATTTTAATATCATAAATACCCTCCATTCCGAAGCGTCACATATACTCCCTTCCCTTCAACCTACAGGAACAAATCCAGCTTGCGCTGCTCCTTCTGGCTTAACCGGAATACATCCGGTATCTCAAAACGGTTTTCATCCAAATCCGTAATCAACAGCCGGCTGTCCGTCAGGCGCACCACCGCATTGGCTCCCATATTAATGGTGAAGCGGCACTCGCCCCTGTCCGTCAATACATGAAAATACGCATAACCATACTCGTCCTTGATGTCTACTATTTTCTCAATTACCGGTGTGAAATAGTGGAGATTCAACTGCTCTTCCAGCAGTTTTCTCGTCTCCTTTGACACCTGCTTCATATCTGCAATTACGCCGATTTCTTTGGAGCGTTCCTCCACGGTGCGCAGTGAGATAAACTTATCCGGCTCCGTAAAGGGAAATAACCGGATTACCTGCACCCGCTCCCATATTTTTCCATCATATTCCAATTGGACAAATCCCCCCTTTGTCCGGGTAAATGTGGCATTCTTTTCTGTCAGATAGCGAAGCGCTGTCATTTCTGCCGCCTCTGTTTCCATCTGCTCCATTGTAAAATTTTCTTCCATGGCTTCTTTCCTTTCGATACCGCTATTCTAACCCCTTTAAGGCCAGAGATTTTGTCTGCAATTCCATCAGTTTGAAATAAATTCCCCGGAGGGCTTCCAGCTCGCTGTGTGTACCCTCCTCCACAATTTTTCCATTGTCAATCACCACCAGCCGGTCCGCATCCCGCAAAGTGGAAAGCCGGTGGGCAATGGACAGGGTAGTACGCCCCTTTACCAGATAATTCAGGGATTTCTGGATGGCCTTTTCTGTCTCGGTGTCCACGCTGGCGGTGGCCTCATCTAAAATCAGAATCTTAGGATTGGCAAGCACCGCTCTGGCAATGGAAATCCGCTGTTTCTCACCACCGGATAAATCCTTGCCGGAAGCACCGATTACCGTATCATAGCCATCCGGCATATTGGCAATAAATTCGTGGGCGCTGGCTAACATCGCCGCCTGGATAATATCCTCCCTTGTAGCCTTCGGATTGGCATAGGCAATGTTTTCCGCCACCGTCCCCATAAAAATATAGGTGTCCTGGGAAACCATTGCCACATTTCTTCTCAAATCATGAAAGGCCAGATTTCTGACATCCTCTCCATCAATGGAAATGGTTCCCTCGTCTGTATCATACAGTCGGGAAATCAGGTTCACCAGAGTGGTCTTACCCGCTCCCGAGCGTCCCACGATACCCAACATCTCTCCTTCCTTCACGTGAAGGTTTACATCCTTTAACACCGGATTGTTTATATCGTAGCCAAAGGTCACATGATGTAAGTCAATCTCGCCTTTCGGCTGCTTTAATTCCACCGGATTTTCGATTTCCTGAATATCCGGCACCGCATCCATAATCTCAAACATTCTCTGGGCCGCGTTGATGCTGTCCGACCACATATGGAATACCCGGGAGAAAAAGTTCATAGGCCCGTTTAACTGTCCCACATATCCCACAAAGGTAATCAGAACTCCCAGTTCAATACTACCGGTATTTAACAGCAGGATTACTCCCAGAATCCACACCCAGATATTGGAAACCTCCTGCACCATATTATATAATACCGTAAAACGGTTATTATATTTGACAATCCGCACCTCGGCATCCTGCAGTCTTGCATTGGCCGGCTCAAACCGATGGTTTTCCTGCTCCTGCTGCCCAAAAGCCTTTACCACCCGGGCGCCGGTCAGATTGTCATTGAGACGGCTGTTCAAGGTGCGCTCTGCCCGGTGTCTTCGTCCAAACAAACTCCACAGTTTCGGTTTCAGCTTTACGCTCATATATACCAGAAATGGCAGAAGAATACAGGCCACCAGCGCCATCTGCCAGTTCAGCTGGAACATAACTACAAAAGAGGCAATAATCGTAAAGGCATGGACAAATATGTAGGGAAAGCCATCCAGAAAAAATCCTGTCACCCGGTCAGCATCGCTGAGCACGCGGGTCATAAGGCTTCCTGTCTGCTTACTGGTAAAAAAGTGGATGGAAAGGCGCCCCATGGAGGAAAAAACATCCTGCTTCATATCCCGCACGGTAGCCGCAACCACTTTGGCCATCAGACTTCCCTGCAGCATGGCTACGCCCTGTTGAACACCTTTGGACAGCACCATTACCATCACCAGAAGAAACAAAGCCAACACATACTTCCCGGCAAGCCCAAAGGATGATAGATAGTCATCATCCTTCACCAGCACTTTGTCATACAGTACCGTACCGCTCAGATACGGCCACACCAGATTTACTCCTGCCGCTGCAAAGTAACAGAAAAACAGTGTGATAAACTGCACACGGTACTTGAAAAAATAGCGCATGGTCCGCATAAAAATGGAGCGCTTATTCATACACTTCGGACAGATTTTCCGCTTAGGGTCCGGGTACATGGTTCCGCATACCGGACAATATTCAGCCTTTTCCTCCTGGATATCCGCCGAAGACTCTACTTCCTCTGCTGCCTCCGGGTATTTCTTCAATTTTTTATAACTTTTCAAAAACAGATTCATCTGCTCCAGATACAGATTCGTCAGAGCCGCCACCCGCAGCGGCACTTCTTTATGATAAATCACTACCACATTGGTGGCTATCTGCCGTTCTATCTTCATATGGGCGGTCTCCGACAGGGGAAGCAGACGACAGGCATACTCCAGTGTGTCCTCTCCGTAATCCATGTCCTTTGTCTTGGTTCCCCGGAAATAACGCACCCGGTTTCCAATGGGTTCACTGGTTACGATTCCTAACATCTCTCCTGTCAAAAACAGATAGCCGCTGATATACTCTCCCCCAAAGGATAAATCCGTTGGACAAACGTCTAAAATATCCTTCTTGCCAATTCCTTCCCGCTTTAACTGCTGTAATACCCGGGAAGGCAGTTGATTGTCCTTCATGCTGTACATTCCCCTTTCCGTCAACTTTCAACGCCACGCTGCAGACTGCCTTTATATGCAAACTGCCTTTATAACATAAAAAAGGTACTTCTGCATTTCTATCAGAAGTACCCGATTCATGTCATAATAAAATAACTCTCACCCTTGCGATGGCGTCATGAACAATAGGCAACATTCTGATTGTCGTATGGAATAAGTCGTAATTCTGATTGTCATATTGTTCACCGCCTTTCTTTTTAGTCTGCTGTCATTATAGCCGAAGGAGCCAGCGATGTCAACCTTATATTTTTATATAACTGTCATTTTGATATTTTCAGACCATATCCGTTCTCATGGCACTAACATATATCTTCCAATCCTCCTTCACAAACTGCATAGCAGATGTTCCACTCCCTGTCATCCTTATCAATTTCTTTGACCGAATCGGTTTTCTCGTCATAACAATAATAATGCTTGCTCTTTATAAACCAAAGTTCGCCAATATTCAAAACAAAACTACTATTCTCCCGGTAAATGGTTTTCTTGCCCATCTTTTTTTCTTTTCCCACAAAATTATTTTTCAATACAGAATTTAATTGCGTGTCATACGAGAGCACTCCTCTTTCTTCCCTGTTTTGAGATAAAATAACATAACGCTGTTCAATTACATTTTTTTGAATAGTCTTCACTTTCAACTGCAAATAAATTCTGTAATCATTTACCATTATATTATCTATAGAGAAAGAATCTATTTCGTTTTGGGATATATCTAACCCCTGGCAAAGAGCCTTACCAATCTGTTCCGCCTTTACTATTGCTTTTTTCTTATTTTTTACTACGTCATATTGATAACAGGAGTGTTTATTCACCGCATATATGATATAATTATTATCAGAAGCAACAGTTGCTGTATTATCCTCTTCCTCTAAGGCTGATATTTCTCCAGAAGGTATTTTCTGAAGCATCATACCATTCCCACCCCATAAAACCCAATCATTCCCCTGAGCCAGAACATACCACTTCTTATCCTCTCCTTCTATGTTTTTTGAATAAAGCAATTCTTCCGGTATGTTCTGCCTGACAGTTTCCCCTGTATCCATATTATGCAAAATCCCTACGGTTCCATAGCTGATTCCCACATAATAGTTACCAACTATAGTAAATCCCTTTTCATGCTGCGTATCACGGATTACTTCCTTTTTCTCTATATCTACAACATCTCTCCCATCCTTTCCCTTATGTAAGGGAATTCTTCTTAGTGTCCCTGTTCCCTCATCATCCGCATCGTAATAGTACAGCCATTCATCATTTACATACAAAACAGAATAATCTAACTCATCTGTCCCCAAATACAACGTTTCCCTATTGGTTCCATCAATAGTATACCTTTCCGTGGAAGTATATATATCCGTTGAATTAGCATATGGATAATCTTCTAATACAGTATTATCAGAAAAAATATTTTGTGGTTTTTCAATTAAATTTTCGGTTCCACACCCTACTAATAACACAAATAAAATTAAAATCAATGTTCTTTTCATTAACTTATTCTCCGCTTTATTCTAAATTTATCGAAAACCATTATAAAGATTTCCAAATAAGATAGTATTATTTCCATTATATTTGTTACTTCATTTGTTTCATTTTTCTGAACTCACCTACAAAAAGTCCATCATCATACAAGAAAACTTCTTTATTAAGCAAAACCATATATTTTGCAGAATCGTCCGATATTTTTTTCATAGCATCATCTGCGAAATCATATTGATAAACCCCATTTTCATCGGATTGTTTGTTTTTTGCATATCTAGATGGCAAATCTTCAGAAGCACTTTTATAGCAGCAATATTATTGCAAGCCTCTTCTCTTTCTTGCTAGTGAACACAAATATTTTTCCCTCAACATAAACCCCTTAAGGTCTTTAATCTGCTAATTTTTCCACATTATTCCCATCAAAATCCATGTAATATAATTCAACCAGATGACCACTCTCCAAAAAGTCATTAATTACCTGCTTATTATATTTCTGCACCCATAACCCTTTACTTGTACAGTCTATTT
>JAFLTB010000026.1 GCA_022510605.1 Lachnospiraceae bacterium | reverse complement strand
ATAATTAGTCTTATATATCTATATTTTATCAGTAGATATGGTTTTGAAATAGATAACTAAATTCCCGTTTATATGGAGGTCAAGGATGAAGGATATATCGCTATGTATCATGACGAGGGAATTATGCCATGAGTTCTATAAGGGCTTTGAAAATGATCCTGCTATATTTATGGACACGAGTACGCTCCTGCCATATGAATATAGCGAGCAAAAGGTAAATGAATACTTTGATGCAAGGCAGCAGGACTCATCCCGAATTCTTTTTGCAGTTATGAAGGGAGAAAAGCCTATTGGGGAACTCCAATTAAAGAATATAGATGACCATGAAAAGGAGTGTAGTTTAAGCATACATCTGCAAAATGATACGGTAAAGGGCAAGGGCTATGGAACCTGTGCCGAGAGATTGGCACTGCAATATGCCTTTGATGTTTTGGGGGTGAGGGCAGTAAATGCTGACACTGTTACAAAGAATACACGCAGTCAGCATATACTTGAAAAGATTGGTTTCCAATTCGTGAGAGAGGAAAATGATTTTAAATATTACCGATATATACGGTAAATTCAATTTATAGAATTGAATAAGTTATCGTTTGGAGAACATGAAATCGATAAGATTGTGGCCATTTTTGAGGAGTAAGTGGGGTGTTTGGATGATAAAAGCCATGGACCATATGGATATTACGGAATGTGTGAAGATAATTAGGGAAAGTTTTTTAACCGTAGCGAATGAATTTGGATTTACCGAGGAAAATGCGCCCCGTTTTACGGCTTTTGCCACAACGGAGGAAAGATTGACGTGGCAGATTGAGAAGGAACACAGACCAATGTATGTGTATTATGATGCGGGGAAGATAATTGGTTATTATTCATTGGCAATATTAGAGAATCGTGAATGTGAACTGAATAATCTTTGCGTTCTTCCGTCATACCGCCATAAGGGGATAGGGGAACAGTTAGTAAATCATGCTTTTGCTGTGGCAGGAACCTTGAATTGCACCAAAATACATATTGGAATTGTGGAAGAAAACAAAGTGCTGAGGCAATGGTATGAAGCAATGGGATTTGCGCATACAGGTACTAAAAAATTTGATTTTTTTCCGTTCACATGTGGCTATATGGAAAGAAATTTGTAGACGAAATAAAGTCGCATTTTAGCTATTCAAAAAGGTGAAATGTATAGGTGTTATGGTGGATTTGGAGGCTTTGAAAAGAGGCGTAGTTGCCAACTACATATGCAAATGGTTAGACGGAAATAAACATCGGTAACTAGCCTTGGTTACTCCACCATATACGGAGAAAATCCCCCAGAGGAGAGCACCCTCTGGGGAATTATTTTGTGCTTTTGTGAATGTGCCTTTATCGTTTTCAGTATAAGTATAACATAAAAAAAATTTTTTGCAACAATAAAACGGAAAAAGAGTAATGATATTATCCAGTAGCAAATAAATCCTGCCTTTGAAATCTGATAGTAAATATAACCTATGTGTGTTATAATGATAAGCGAATCGAGCATGCTTGTATGTGAGGGCGCAACAAGATAGAATATTTGATGAAAGGGCTATATCATGAATGCAAAAGTGAGAAGACTGCCGGATTCCTTTCGCCGGTGGAGGCGAACCTTTTGGACATTATATCTGGGAACCATGATTGGGATTCCTATGCTGACCATACTAATCGTTGTATCATTGATGGGAGTGGAAGAACTGGTAAAAGAGATGACAGATATCACTCCGCTGTATTTTTCCATGTATGTTTCTATCATGCTCATATACAGTGTACCCTTTTTGGGATTTTACCTTGGTATGAGGTCATCACAGAAACAATGCCTGGAAAAATACAATGAGATGCCGGAGCCGGAGAAGCGGCAGATAGATTACGGGTTTAGCCAGCGCATGGGCATGGGAGATATTATTTACACGCAGAGCGGCTTTATGCACCGTGACAAGTGGCGTTTCTTTTTTCCATATATCCATACATACAGGGAGGTAGTCTGGGCATATCTGGCGCAGTCTGTTTACCAGAACACAGAAGTCAGCCCGGTGATTTTCCTGAAAGAAATGAAATTTCAAACGATAGTAGTTCAGGTGGCAGATGGGAGAAAATACCGGATTCTCATGGGGGATGGCAGGGGATTTCAAAAGCACCTGTCTGCGGATACGGTAATCGGATACGGCAGCGAGCAGAAACGCCAGGCAAAGGAACGCCGGTGGAAATATGAGGGACTCGACCCAACGCTGTCGCTAAAAAGACGTGCTGATAGACGGAAATTTATTGTGACGACGATGGCTTTTGTGGTGGTTTTGGCACTAAGCATATCTGCAATGGCATATTTTGAGTGAAAGGGAGAAACAGCAAATGAAAAATCTGATACGATTAACGGACTATACAGCAAATGATGTGTATGATATTTTTGATATTGCGGATGGGATTCAGAAAGGAAAATACAGCGACATCTTAAAAGGGAAAAGCGTTGTCCTGTTTTTCCCAAATTCAAGTATCCGCACCAGAGTTTCCTTTGAAAAGGGAATCTATCTCTTAGGAGGACAACCGATTCTGTTCCCGGAGGAAACACTTGATAAAAAGGAAGATTTGAGGGATGTATGCGGTTATTTAAATAACCTGGCAGACGTTATCATTGTCAGGCATAAAAATATTCGTATACTGGAGAAAATCGCAGAATATGCGGCAGTTCCCGTTATAAATGCCATGACAGACGTAAACCATCCCTGCGAAATCCTGTCAGACCTGTATTCGCTATCGAAAATCAGGCAGGATTTTGTGAAGGACAAATATCTGTTCTGCGGAAAAAAGGGAAATATCGGACTGGCATGGAAAGAGGCCTCGTCAGTTATGGGCTTTGATTTGGCTCAATGTTGCGGAGCGGGATATGAGATGGAACAGGTGCAAACCTTCCACGATATTACAGAAGCGGTGAAAGGAAGAGATATCATATGTACGGATTCTCTGCCTGCAAGCGTTTTGGAGGATTTTAAAAATTGCCAGGTGACCAAAGCGGTTATGGAGCTGGCCAACGAAGGGGCTGTGTTGAATCCATGCCCGCCGTTTTACCGGGGTGAAGAGGTTTCGAAAGATGCAATAGAATCAGAATATTTTGTTGGCTATGAATTCAAAAAATATTTATTAGAGGTACAGCAGGCTGTTATGATTTATTGTTTGACCCGGTTTTAGGGATGGAATTGGAAAAAGTATAATCTCGTGTAATATTGCATCAGCAATGACAGCCAAAAGCTGCGGTGGTGTTTTATCGGACGAATTTATAGAGGATGGGGTATTAAAGCAGCACTATTTTATAGATTTGCATTTTAACAAATCTTTAGATTTCGGAGAGGAGTAAATACAATGCACAGTACCTTGTTAAACTTAGAAAAAGATTTTTTCGAATACGATAAAATTACAGATAGAAAATGGCTGGATGCTGCCTTGCATGATGACTTCAAGGAAGTGGGTAAGTCCGGAACCATTTTTTATAAAGAAGATGTGATAAGTGGTCTAATAGAATCAAAAACAGATAGAGACATAACCATCTTTAATTTTGAATGCAAAGAATTAAAAACCGATTGCTGGATTGTCCACTACATTACAAAAGATGATAATGAATTTTTTTATCGAACTTCCATTTGGGTAAAAGAAAAAAACTTAAAACTTATTTTTCATCAGGCATCTAAATTGAGATCCTCTATTGATTCGAAAGAATATTGAAGTGGATAAATATATATTGACATATATTTTTTTATGTGCTATTATCCTACTATGTTTATAGGAAAAGTAAGTAATGGAAAAATTAATTATAACAGGAAAAGCATGCAATATGAAAATGAGAGCATATACAGAAATAAGCGATGATTTAATTAAACGCCACATGGAAAAAGGTGAATTTGGTTTGGAGAAAGAAAGCCTGCGGATTGATGAAAACGGATTTCTTTCCCATACAAAGCACCCATTTGGGGAAGAAAGCAATATAACACGGGATTTTTGTGAAAATCAGACGGAACTGATTACAGATGTATTTGACAATGTGGATGACGTGTTACGGCATTTACGCCAGCTGCAGACAAAGGTACAGCAGACGTTGCAGCAGTTGGATACCGGCAGGGAATTTTTATGGCCCTTTTCCAATCCGCCTTATGTGAGAGGAGAAAAGGACATTCCCATCGCACAGTTTAAGGATGAACAGGCAGAAAAGACGAGGTACCGCAATTATCTGGCAGAGAAATATGGTAAGCGGAAAATGCTGTTTTCCGGCATTCATTTGAACTATTCTCTGGCTGACGGGATGTTAAGGGAAGGCTACCGGGCATTTGCTGACAGGGCAAAGGCAGAACGGACACAAGAGGAAATTCCGGACTATCCATGGTATAAGAGTTCTCTTTACATGCAGTTGGCACGGAAGGTGGTTTGGCATAGCTGGTTTATTGTGTACCTGATGGCGGCAAGTCCTATACTGGATGATTCCTTTTTGGAATGTGGGGAGGGAGCAAAAGACCATTCTGGCTGGACGAAAGAGGCGTTGAGCCGTTATGCGTCCGTGCGGTGCGGGGAGCTTGGTTACTGGAATGATTTTATTCCGATTCTGGATTATGGGAACCTGGAGTCCTATATTCAAAGTATTGAAGCTTATGTACATAAGGGATATTTACAATCTGTATCCGAATTGTATTATCCGGTGCGGTTAAAACCCCGGGGTGAGAATTCGCTGGGACACCTGAGGGAGCACGGCATCAATCATATGGAACTCCGGATGCTGGACGTAAATCCTCTTTCCCCGGTTGGCCTGTTTAAGGAGGATGTGGCATTTATTCACTATTTTATGCTGTATCTGTTAAATCATAAGAATGTGGAGCTTACGGAGGAAGAACAGATTTTAGCAATTCAAAATGAAAAACAGGCGGCAGAATTTGACGATTCCCAGATTTTCATTCAGGAATCCGGTGGGAGCCGTAAGCCGGTACGAAAAGCTGCATTGGAGATTTTAGAGGATATGGAATCCTTTTATATGACATTAGAGGCAGAGGGAGCATTGGAAAATATCCGCTATCAAAAGGATAAATTGTTAATTCCGGACAACCGGTATGCAGACCGGCTCCGGAGGGAATTTGGAACGGACTATGTGAAACGGGGTGTACGCCTGGCGGCTGAGTATGCAGAGGAATTATAAAGGAGAAACAGCATGTGTGAGTTGTTTGGTTTTTCATCAAAAAAGAAGTTTCCTATAAATGAATATCTGAAAGAGTTTTACAGCCATAGTGATGAACATCCCCATGGCTGGGGACTGGTTCGCCTGGAGGGAAATGAAGCATTTATCGAGAAGGAGCCGGTGAAGGCATCGGAAAGTACCTATTTGAAGGAGCGTTTGAAGGCGCCCATTGAAAGCAGAAATGTATTTGCACATATCCGGTATGCTACAATTGGTAATGTGGACTATCGGAACTGCCACCCCTATACCCGCAAGGATTCCACGGGACGGAGATGGACACAGGTGCATAATGGTACAATTTTCGACTACGGGCAGCTGGATTCATATTTTAAACTGCAGGAGGGAGATACCGACAGCGAGCGTATCCTGATGTATCTGGTGGACAAAATCAATGGGAAAATGGAGGAGTTGGGGAGAAAACCAAAGGCCAGGGAATGTTTTTCCCTGCTGGATGGAATTATATCCGACATGGCAAAGGGAAATAAGTTGAATATGATGCTGTATGACGGGGAATATATGTACATTCACACAAATTATAAGAATTCCCTTTATTATCTGGAAAAGGACGGCAGTGTATTGTTTTCTACCCAGCCGCTAAGTACGGAAAACTGGAAACCGGTACCATTTACAACACTTCTTGTATACTGTGATGGAAAACTGGTTTTCACGGGAACAAACCATGGAAATGAGTATATCGATAATGAAGAGAACCTGAAATTGATATATCAGGCATTTTCAAATCTGTAATTGCAAAGGATGATGAGATTATTATGGTAGACAAGGCACTGGTTCAGGAAAAAATATATGAGAAATATATTGGAGCCACAAAGAAAAACCGGAAGAAGTATATTGGGATTGAAGTGGAAATGCCTATTGTAAATTTGGACAAGCAGGCAGTGGATTTTGCACGAATCCATGAGCTGACGGCAAAATTTATGGAGCATTTTCAGTTTGAAGTTATGAGCCGGGATGATGAGGGGAATATCCATGCGGCCATACACCCTGAGAACGGAGATATTTTGTCCTATGACTGTTCTTATAACAATCTGGAATTGTCTTTTGGCAAAGAAAAAACACTACAGGCATTGTATCAGCGTTTTCGTGAGTATTATACCTATATCCAGCAGGAATTAGAGCAATATCACTATACACTGACAGGAATGGGAGTCAACCCCTATCGTAAATATAACAAAAATGTCCCGATTCCCAATGGCCGGTACCGGATGTTATTTCATCATTTGAATTCCTATCCAAAGTATAAGGATTTACCGATGGATTTTCATGAGTATCCGGAGTATGGTCTGTTTTCCAGTGCATCCCAGGTACAGCTGGATGTGGATTATGAAGACTTGGTTACGACAATCCGCGCCTTTTCCAGGTTAGAGCCAGTGAAAGCACTGTTATTTAACAATTCCATTTTGATAGGGGAACAGGAAGAACTTGCCTGCTGCCGGGATATGTTTTGGGAAAACAGCACCCATGGAATCAATCCCCATAATATTGGAATGTTCGATTGTGAAATTAAAAGTGTAGAAGAATTGCAGGAATACCTGGAATCTGCCAGCATGTACTGTGTGGAGCGGGGAGACAAATATATTAATTTTTCACCGATTCCCGTGATGGAATATTTTGAACAGGATTCGATTACAGGAGAATACTATGCCGATGGTTCCTACCATGAGATTTCATTTGCACCGGAAATTGAGGACCTGGATTATCTGCGCACGTTCAAATTTGAGGATCTGACTTTTCGGGGCACCATAGAATTTCGCAGTGTGTGCTGTCAGCCGATAGAAGATGTTATGACGGTATCGGCCTTTCATCTGGGTTTGAAAAGGCGATTGAAGGAGCTGGACCTTCTGCTTCAGGAGGATCATGTTATATATCATCATGGATTTTCGGAGGCAAAGCTGCGCAAAATGTTTGTGAGACAGGAACTGCCGGATTTTGTTAATCGAGAGGCTCTGTACGGATTGGCAGAGCAGATTGTGGATTTGGCGAAGAAAGGGCTTATGGAGCGGGGATATGGCGAGGAGATTTATTTAGCCCCCTTGTATGAAAGGATTCGGCAACAGACGAATCCGGCCCGGAAAATGCTGTGTCATCTAAAGAATAATGGAGATATAGAGGATGTTATTGTAGAATATGGGAGAATATAGAGATTGGGAAAAGAATTTGCGGGGAGATAAATATGCAGGGATATAATGCAATAGTAGTTTTTGATGAAACTGGTGAAAAGATATTGATGTGCAGGCGCAGGAAAAATCCATTTAAGGGATTGTCAAATTTTGTCGGGGGTAAAATTGAGCAGAATGAGGATGAGTTAGTGGCCGCTTACAGGGAATTGGAAGAGGAGACCACAATTACAAAAGAGGATATTGTACTTTCTCATCTTATGGATTTTACTTATTATCTGGATGATTTCTATTTGCAGATTTATGTTGGGAAATTAAACAAGTCCACAGAAGTTTCAGGTGATGAAAATGAATTATACTGGTCTACCCTGGACCATGACTTTTTTGACACCTCGCAATATGCAGGAGAGGGAAATATCGGACATATTATGAGGAACATTGAAAGAGCGAAAGAGGTATTGTTAAAGGGGTAGAGGGGGATAATTAGCATAGAACGATTATAAGTTATAAAGTAAGAGGCAATTTTTGAAAACTGCTTATTTGTCACCAAAAAAGTCTTTACAAACACAATATCTCGTGGTAATATTAAGTCTACAACACAAATCTGTGTGTGGACTTATTTTATTACTTCTAAATCAGCCGAGTCGGCAAAGAAGCACCGCTAAAATTTTATAGAGGATGGGGGAGTTGAATGGAGAAGGAGTTACGTTTATGGGAAAGAGTGCGGCAGGATGAAACTCTGCTGTCACTGTGGAACCGTCTGAGTAAAAGGGTACAAAAACAGTTTTTGGAAATTGACCGGGGACAGAGGGTTCCCGATTTATTGAATGACACTATTTTTAAGGGTATCTTTGATCCGGATGAACACGGGGAGAGGTTATCGCAATTTGTCAGTAGTATTTTGGGAAAGAAAGTAACAGTCCTGCACTCTTTGGCAACCGAGGGGCGTCGCCACAGCATGTACAGCAAAGGGATTATTTTGGATCTGGTGGTACAGTTTGAGGGAGGTTCCATTGGAAATGTGGAAATCCAACGTTATGGTGTGGCATTTCCACCACAGAGAGCCGTCTGCTATTCAGCGGATTTAGTAAAAAGACAGTATGCCGTACAGGAGGGCGAAAAAAAGAAAGATGTAGATTATGAAAAAATACAGCCGGTCTATACCATTGTCATTATGGAAGACAGTCCATCACAGTTTAAGGACTCCAACTACTACGTCCATCATTTTCGCCAGACAAGTGATACTGGGGTAGAGCTGGAATTAGTGCAGTATTATGACTATGTATGCTTGGATAAATTTCGTAAAAATAAGCCGCATGCGGCAGGAGAGCTGGAAAAATGGCTGACGTTTCTAAGTATTCAGGACATGACGGAAATGATGGGATTTTTGACTGAAAATCCCTCTTTCCAACCCGTGTATGATTGTGCTATAATTATGACAAAAGACCGGGAGGGACTGATGCGCATGTTTACGGATTTTATTGAGCAGGAGGATATAGTGGCGAGTCTGAATAAGACCAATGAATCAAAAATAAAGAGATTGGAAAAAGAATTAGCGGAGCAGAGAACTGAGTTAGACGCGAAAAGAACTGAACTGGCAGAAAAAGACCAGATGATAGCAGATTTAAAAAAGCAATTAAGCGAATGGGAGAAAAAGGAATCCCAGTAAAATTTCAGACTCACAAACACTTCAAATCATTTATGAGGTTGTAAAGCGAAAGAGATTTTTGCTATAATAGATAATAATATGATTCAAATTCATAAAAGGAGGACTGCTTTATGATGAAAGTTATTACGGCTGCATAGCATAGGCTGATGCAGTAAAATATATGTCCAGCCTATGCGATTCCTAAAATAAAAAACTTTAGGAGGCTGGCATGAGTTATAAAAATGCAGAAAATGTTTTGCCAAAGGATTTATTGGAGGAAATACAGCAATATGTTCACGGGGAGTGTCT
Source organism: Lachnospiraceae bacterium (assembly GCA_022510605.1). Classification (GTDB taxonomy): domain Bacteria; phylum Bacillota; class Clostridia; order Lachnospirales; family Lachnospiraceae; genus Eubacterium_F. The sequence goes on along the minus strand of JAFLTB010000026.1, from coordinate 27,492 downwards.
TTATATACCGCAGAGGGAAAATGCGAAACGAGGCTGGGGGGATTTGACTGCCACCAGAAAGATACTGGGAGACCGAAACCGTGCGATTGTTCAGGAACATCAAAGAGGTGTGCCGACATCCGAACTGGCAGACAGATATTTTCTTTCGGTAAAAAGCATTCAAAGAATTATAAAGGAATGGAAAGAATAAAAGATAGGCTGATATTTTCCAAGGGAGAATATTGGCTTATTTTTCATTTCAAAAGAGAATGAGGTGGAGGTGGGGAAGGAATTGTTTTAGAATCAAAAGGGGTGGAAAATGAATGAGAAAGGGGACAGAAAATGAGTGAAGAATTAGAAAAAATCAAGAAATGGTTAAAAAGTATTGAAGATGAGCCACTGGAGCCAATGGCAGATTTTTTTGCCGCCCGTCTGGGGGATTATGAGGAGCACATGAGCCACTGGAAAAATCTGTATCAGGAAATGGGTCGGAGAGTGCCGAAGGGAGCCGGGAAACTTCTGGATATTGGCTGTGGCACGGGGCTGGAACTGGATGAAATTTTTCGTCACCATCCGGACATTTCGGTTACAGCCATTGATTTATCTCCGGAAATGCTGGCGGTTCTGGAACAAAAGCACCCGGACAAAAGTATCCACCGGATAGCGGCAGACTATTTTTTGGAACCCTTTGGAACTGAAAATTATGACGTGGCAGTGTCTTTTGAGACCCTGCATCATTATACGGCAGAGAAAAAATTGAAGGTTTTTCAGAAAATATGGAAATGCCTGAAAAAGGGAGGATGCTATCTGGAAGCAGACTATGTGGCAGATGATGATGAATGGGAACAGTTTTTAATGGAGGAATGTAAGCGTCGGAGAAAAAAGTGGAATATTCCGGAGGAGCAATATGTTCATTTTGATACGCCGTTGACTTTAGAGCATGAATGCCAGTTACTGCGGGAAGCGGGTTTTTCCCAGATAGAAGTGTTTTATATTGAGGAGGGCGATGGGACGCCGATAATTCAAGCTCTCAAGGGTTGACATTTCCCTTTGTTCCCGTTATGCTGGAAAAAAGGAGAGGAGACTCATGGATAATAACCGGTTGATAATGGCTATGATTTCTTACTATAGCGGCGACCCAAAGCGGGTTCAGCATTTCCTCAAAGTATATCAGTTTGCCAAAATAATTGGTGAGGAGGAGAGGTTGGACAAGAACACACAATACATACTGGAAACGGCGGCCATTGTCCACGATATAGGGATTAAGATGGCAGAGGAAAAATGGGGGGACTGTAATGGAAAACTTCAGGAGCAGGAGGGACCAGCGGAGGCTGAGAAACTCCTGAAGACTCTGGAATATGAGCCTGAAGTGACCCGGCGGGTTTCCTATCTGGTAGGGCATCATCATACCTACAGCGGTGTAGATGGGATGGATTACCGGATTTTGCTGGAGGCAGACGCCCTTGTGAATATATATGAAGACAATCTGAACCGGGAAGCAGCACATCATTTATATGAAGCGGTTTTCCGTACAAAGACGGGGAAGAAACTCTGTCACAAACTTTTTGGCTTGAACTAGGAGGTTATAATGGCAATATCAAAAATGACGGCAGAATTTCCTGTGGCAGCAGAAACAATATGGGGGATTATTACCTCCCTGGAGGAATACTCCTGGCGCAGTGATATTGATAAAATTGAAGTGGCAGAGTCAGGAAAGAGATTTATCGAGTATACGGGGAAATATGCAACCACCTTTACCATTACTGCATGGGAGCCATGTAAGCGGTATGAATTTACCATGGAAAATGAGAACATGCAGGGGCATTGGACAGGAATTTTTACGGAACAGGCGGAAAAGACACGCATTGACTTTACGGAAAAAGTAGAGGCAAAAAAGTGGTTTATGAAACCCTTTGTAGGTATGTACCTGAAAAAACAACAGGCCGGATACCTAAAGGATTTGCAACAGGCGCTGGAAAAGGACAGGGAGGAATAAAGTATGACGCAGAATATTTTATTTGATCTGGATGGCACGCTGACAGATTCCGGCGGGGGGATTATCCATTCGGTGCAGTATGCCCTGAAAAAATATGGAATCAGCATTCAGGATCAGGAAAAACTACGGGCCTTTATCGGGCCGCCCCTTTACCAGTCCTTTGAGATGTACTGTGGTTTTTCTCCGGAAAAGGCCACAGAAGCGGTTTCTTTTTACCGGGAATATTACCGGGAGAAGGGAATGTATGAAAATGTTCCCTATGAAGGAATTATAGAAATGTTAAAGAGCCTGAAAAAGGCGGGCAGGAGGCTCTTTGTGGCCACCTCCAAGCCGGAGGTATTTGCCCGGGATATTTTACAGTATCTGGAGATGTCAGGATATTTTGACTATATTGCCGGAAGCAATATGGACGGAACAGGAAGTGAAAAGTGTGAGGTAATACAGTATGCTATGAAAGCGGGAGGGGTGCAGGAGCCGTCCCGGACAATTATGGTGGGAGACCGCCGGCACGACATAATCGGAGCAAAGCAGGCAGGTGTGGCGTCTCTGGGCGTCCTGTATGGGTACGGAGACCGGGAGGAACTGGTGGAGGCAGGTGCCTCCCTTTTGGCAGAAAACGTGACCGAAGCAAAAGAAATCCTGCTCTTGCAATAAATATATTATCTGTTATACTTGTATGTAGAAAAGACCTTCCGGCTTACTTTGGGAAGGACTTTTTTTGGGATTGTCACTTTGAAGATGACAGGAGAGACGAGGAGGCAGAGAACAGATGAAGGACAAGACAACAGAGATTTTTGAAAATGCACCTGTTCCTAAGGCGGTACTTATCAATATCATTCCGTCGGTTATCAGCATGATTATGGTGCTTGTATACAATCTGGCAGATACATACTTTATTAGTCAGACAAAGGATGCGTTGATGGTGGCGGCTGTTTCTTTCGCCACGCCGGTATTTCTGTTTTTTATGGCAGTAGGAATGTTGTTCGGCGTGGGTGGTACTTCCCTGATTTCCCGAATGTTGGGGCAGGGGCGGGACAAGGAGGCCAAGCATGCCTGTTCCTTCTGCTTCTGGACAGGAACTGCCGTAGGCGTTGTGGGCATGGTGTTGATTCTTCTGGCCATCAACCCGGTATGTACCATGGTGGCAGGAGAGGCAAAGCCGGAGACTGTGGCTTATGTGAAGCAATATCTGATGATTGTGGCGGTGGGCATTCCTTTTCTTGTCATTGGTAATATATTCAGTACGATTATTCGTGCGGAGGGAAAAGCCAATAAGGCAATGATGGGAATGATACTTGGTAATGTGGCCAATATTATTTTAGACCCGATTATGATTCTTGGCTTTGGCTGGAATGTGGCCGGTGCTGCTGTGGCAACAGTGATTGGCAATGTTCTCAGTGCTGGATTTTACATTATTCATTTCCTGTCTGGCCGCTCTATGCTCAGTATCCATCCAAAGCAGTACCGGGCCAGAGGAAAAATCGCTGCCGGAGTTCTGGCAATTGGTGTGCCGGCCTCCCTGAACAGCATATTAATGAGTACCTCTAATGTGATTATTAATAAACTCATGACGGCTCACGGTGATTTAGCGGTAGCCGGTCTTGGCGTGGCTATGAAAGTGAACATGGTGGCAGTTATGCTGCTGATTGGAGTGGGAACGGGTGTCCAGCCGCTGTTAGGCTATAATTTTGGAGCCGGTAACCGCAAGCGTTTTTTAAGCGTTCTGCGTTTTTCTCTGATACTGGCCATTGGCCTCAGCGTCGTGATGACAATTATCTGCTATATGGGAGCCGGGCCGATGGTAAATGCCTTTTTGGAGGATCCCGAGGCCTATGACTTTGGCATGCAGTTTGCCAGAACATTAATTATTTCCGGGCCGATTCTGGGTGTATTATTTGTCATGATTAATACAATCCAGTCCATGGGAGCGGCAGTTCCTTCCATGATTTTGTCCATCAGCCGCCAAGGGCTGTTATACATACCGGTATTATTCACTTTCAACGCTGTTTTTCATTCTGCTGAAATGCTTGTGATGGCACAGCCGGTGACGGATTATCTGGCAGTCACTCTGTCTATTATTCTGTCCATTGTGGCATTTAAGAAATACTTTGTGGAAAGGGGACAGCCCGTATGAAAAGGTTTCGGGAACGGGAGAAGAAGGGGTTTATCACCACCAGAATTATTGCTCTTGGTTTCCTCGGCGCCATTGTGGCAGGAACCTTGCTTCTTATGCTGCCATTTTCCACAGTGGAAGGAGAAACTACTACAGTTGTAGATGCCTTGTTTACCTCCACTACCTCGGTATGCGTGACGGGGCTTGTGGTGGTGCCTACCTATTCCCACTGGACGCTGTTTGGGCAGATGGTAATAGCCCTGTTAGCCCAGGTAGGCGGACTGGGTGTCATTACCTTTACCATGCTGTTTTTTATGGCGCTTCATAGACGGATTGGATTAAAAGACAGACTTTTAATACAGGCGGCCTATAATCTTGATACGATACAGGGTCTGGTGATTCTCGTCAAGAAAATCGTCCGGGGCACCCTGCTCGTCGAGGGAATTGGCGCCCTTTTCTATATGACTGTATTTGTGCCGGAGTATGGAATCATTGGTATCTGGAAAAGCATATTCAATTCCATATCTGCCTTTTGCAATGCCGGTATGGATGTGCTGGGGCCCAATAGCCTGGAGCCCTATGCAGGAAATCCAGTTGTCAATATCACCACTATGCTTTTGATTATTTTAGGAGGAATCGGATTTCCGGTGTGGTGGAATCTTATGGATTTCCTGCGTAATGGCAGAGAAAAATACGGGGATTACCCCATGGCTCTTCGCCATTTGCAGCTACACACCAAACTGGTTTTATTTGTCACAGCTGTTTTAATTTTTACCGGAGCACTGGCAGTATTTTTTCTGGAATATAATAATCCGGCAACCTTGGGCAATCTGCCGCTTTTGGAAAAAGTACAGGCCTCGGTCTTTCAGTCTGTTACTACCCGGACGGCAGGATTTGCCACTATATCTCAGGCGGGGCTGTCGGAACCCACCATGTTAATATGCTGTATGTTAATGTTTATTGGTGGTTCTCCTTCGGGTACGGCAGGGGGGATTAAGACCACTACGGTGGCGATTCTGGTTGTGACCGTGTATTCCATTATCCGAAGCCGCCGGGATACGGAAATGTTTGGCAGGCGGGTAAGCAGTGATGTGGTGCGGCGGGCCCTCTCAGTGTTTATGGTGAGTTTTGGAGTAATGTTAGCAGCAGTGATTGCCCTTACCATCGTTCAGCCCGGGGCCTTTGTGGATTGTCTTTATGAGACAGTGTCTGCCATTGCTACCGTAGGGCTTTCCAGGGATTTTACCTCAAGTCTTACTCTGGCAGGCCGGATTATCATTATTATAACCATGTATATTGGGCGAATCGGACCGATTTCCCTGGCTCTGTTTTTTAACTCCCGACGATATGTAAATCTGAAATCCTATCCAGAGGAAAAAGTTACAGTAGGATAATTATAAATATTTTGAAAGACCGGTAGAAAATACCGTCTCAGAAAGAAGGCTGTGTATGAAAAGAAAAGAATTTATTGTAATTGGGCTGGGACAGTTTGGCACCAATGTGGCCATATCCCTGGCCAGCAGTGGTGCCGTGGTCATGGTGATTGACCGGGACGAGCAGAAGCTGGAGCTGGTGGCAGACCGGGTGACCCACACCATATGTGCTGACGCCACCAATGCCGAGGTCATACACTCACTGGGAATCAAAAATTACGATGGCGCCATTGTTGGTATTGGAGACAATCTGGAGACCAGTGTTCTGATTACCATACAGTTAAAGGAGATGGGAGTGCCTTTTGTCATGACCAAGGCCTCCACGGATTTGGAAGGACGCATTCTTCACAAGGTAGGAGCGGACAAGGTGATTTTCCCGGACAAGGAAATGGGATTCCGGGTGGGCAACCAGATTATGAATGGCAATTATTTTGAGGCCATTGAATTGTCGGAGCGTTACAGTATTGTGGATTTGGATGTGCCGGCAGCCTGGGTGGGAAAAAGTCTGCGGGGCCTGAATATCCGCTCCCGATACGGAGTCAGTGTCATTGGAATCCGGGGACTGGAGGAAACCAATATCAATCCGGAGCCGGAATATGAGTTAAAGGAAGACGACATTCTCATTGTGCTGGGACACAATAGTGAATTGCAGAGACTGCGGGAGATGTAGTGTAAACAATCGCACGTATGCTTCGGAAGGGAGGATAATGTGCTCGAAAGCAAAAGCAATGCCCAGATTAAAAAAATTCAAAAACTGAAAAAGAGCGCCCGGTTCCGCCGGCAGGAATCCCTTTTTGTGGTGGAGGGATGGAAGATGGTGGAGGAGGCCCTGAGCCGGAATATGATTCAGAAACTCTATGTTTCTACAAAAGTAGAAAACGAATACAGGGCGAAACTGCGGGGGTTTTATCAAAGGCCTGCCGTGGATGAAAGGCCCGGATTAGAGCAATTACCGGTGGAGATTTTATCCGAATCCCTGTTTCGGGAGTTATCAGACACCATAACGCCCCAGGGAGTGATGGCTCTTGTGAAAATGCCCCATTATGAGAGAGAGCAGTTGATGTCGCCCTCGGAAGCGGCTCTGCTTTGTCTGGAGGATATCCAGGACCCGGGGAATCTGGGTACGATGATACGGACGGCTGAAGGAGCGGGAATGGCAGGGGTTGTGTTATCCAAGGGCTGTGTGGATTTGTTCAATCCCAAGGTGGTCCGCTCCACCATGGGAGCGTTGTTCCGGGTTCCCTTTTATCTATGCGAGAACTTATCTACAGAAGTAGAATATATGAAAAAGGAAGGATTTACCATGTATGCCGCCCATTTGCAGGGAAAGTGCTGTTATACGGAATCGGCCTACAAAGGCCGGGTGGGGATTCTGATTGGCAATGAAGCTGGCGGGCTTTCGGAGGAAATGGCCAGTCTGGCAGATGTAAAGATGCGGATTCCCATGGAGGGCGAGCTGGAATCTTTAAATGCGGCGGTATCAGCGGCTCTGCTTATGTATGAGGTACGAAGAAATCGCAGATAATATGTCCATGGCAGATATAGAAGGCAGGATAAAGTAGCAGTCATATCATCGTCAGACTTGCAAAGAACCCGCTTTTTTAGTATGATAAGAAGAAACAGTGAATAAACTGATAGAGAGGATGTGGGCATTATGAATACCATTTTCTGGCTGATTGTAGTGGCTGTTATGCTGGTAATAGAGATATTTACCATGGGTCTTACAACCATATGGTTCAGTCTGGGAGCTGTGGCAGCAGCAATTGCTGCCGGACTTGGTGCACCGCTGTGGGTGCAGATTCTGTTATTCAGTGTTGTTTCCATTTTAGTTATGGTTTTAGTTCGTCCCTTTGCGGTTAAGGTAGTCAATAAGGAGCGGATAAGGACAAACATAGAAGAAGTGGTTGGTGCGCAGGGGATTGTCATTGAAGAAATTGACAACCGCCAGGAAAAGGGCACGGTCCGTCTCCGGGGTGTGGAGTGGATGGCCCGAAGCACCGACGGAGAGGTTATTGCCCCGGAAGAGCTTGTTACGGTGGAAGCTGTATCCGGTGTGAAACTGATTGTAAAAAAAAGTATGTAGTGCCAACGATTGGCACAGAATGGAGGAATGAAAGATGGGAGACGAAATGAATTATTTAGTCCCGGTTATTGTAATTGTAATTATTGTGATACTGTTGTGCCTGTTGGCCTCCTGTATCAAAATTGTACCACAGGCTCACGCCTATATTGTGGAGCGGCTTGGCGGTTACCAGAGTACCTGGTCGGTGGGGATTCATCTGAAGGTGCCGATTATTGACAAGGTGGCCAGGAAGGTTCTTTTGAAGGAGCAGGTGATGGACTTTGCGCCACAGCCGGTGATTACCAAGGATAATGTAACCATGCAGATTGACACCGTTGTATTTTTCCAGATTACCGACCCGAAACTGTTTACCTACGGTGTGGAAAACCCGATTATGGCCATTGAAAATCTGACGGCCACCACCCTGCGAAACATCATCGGTGATTTGGAGTTAGACCAGACACTGACGTCCAGAGAGACCATCAACACCCATATGCGTTCCAACCTGGACATTGCCACGGACCCATGGGGTATTAAGGTAAACCGTGTGGAATTGAAAAACATTATTCCGCCAAGAGAAATCCAGGATTCCATGGAGAAGCAGATGAAGGCAGAGCGTGAGAGACGTGAGTCCATTCTTCGGGCCGAGGGTGAGAAAAAATCCACGGTGCTTGTGGCAGAGGGTAAAAAGGAATCCGCTATTTTAGAGGCGGAGGCAGAAAAAGAAGCCGCTATCCTGCGAGCGGAGGCGAAAAAGGAAGCCACCATTCGGGAGGCAGAGGGTCGTGCCCAGGCCATTGCCACCGTGCAGAAGGCCACGGCAGAGGGAATCCAGTTTTTGAATGAGGCTGCCCCGACGAATTCGGTTCTCACCTTAAAGAGTTTGGAAGCATTTGAAAAAGCGGCAGACGGCAAGGCTACCAAGATTATTATCCCTTCGGAGATTCAAGGCATTGCCGGACTTGCCAAATCAGTGATTGAGACATGTAAGGAGACATCATGAATCTAAAAGGAAAAAATTTTTTGACGTTAAAGGACTTTACTCCAGACGAAATCCGGTATCTGCTGGATTTGGCCCGGGAGTTAAAAGAGAAAAAGAAGCAGGGAATTGTGGAAAAACCTTTTGAAGGGAAAAATATTGCCCTGATTTTTGAAAAAACAAGTACCCGGACCCGCTGTTCCTTTGAGGTGGCGGCTCACGACTTAGGAATGGGGGTCACCTACTTAGACCCCCAGGGTTCCCAGATTGGGAAAAAAGAGAGCATCGCCGATACGGCACGGGTGCTGGGACGGATGTTTGATGGCATTGAATATCGTGGTTACGGCCAGGAGATTGTGGAGGAACTGGCCAAATACGCCGGTGTGCCGGTATGGAATGGCCTGACCAATGAATACCATCCGACCCAGATGTTAGCAGACCTTCTCACCATTGAAGAGCAGTTTGGGCATTTAAAAGGAATAAAACTCACCTATATGGGAGACGCCCGCTACAATATGGGCAATTCCCTGATGATTGCCTGCAGCAAAATGGGCATGCACTTTACGGCCTGTGCGCCGAAGGAATATTTTCCGAATCCGGAACTGGTAAAGGAATGCGAAGAGTATGCAAAGGCCTCTGGCGGCAGTATTCTTCTCACTGAGGATGTGATGGAGGGCACAAAGGGTGCCGATATTTTGTACACCGATGTGTGGGTATCCATGGGAGAGCCCGAAGAGGTATGGGAGGAGCGGATTCGTATGCTGTCTCCATACCAGGTGAATGGGGCGGCTATGGACAATGCCAGCGACACGGCAGTATTTATGCACTGCCTGCCGGCGTTCCACGACTTAAAGACAAGCATCGGCAGGGAGATTTATGAAAAATACGGACTGACGGAATTGGAAGTCACCGATGAAGTGTTTGAGAAGTATGCCGAGGTGATATTCCGGGAGGCAGAAAACCGGATGCACACCATCAAGGCAGTTATGGCTGCCACATTATAGAAAACGTACTCGTTGTAAACATAAGAGCGGTTTGTCACTCGTTGTGAACATAAGAGTGGCTTGCCACTCGTTGTGAACATAAGAGTGGCTTGCCACTCGTTGTTTGTATAGGGGACGACAGTACAGAAAGGAGCCAATATGAGCAAGAAATTAAATGCCGGCTACAGGAATGACTGGTTACATAAGATGGCAACGGTGTGTGAAGCCAGCAGCACAATTGACTCTACCTTATTTGAAAAATACGAAGTAAAGAGAGGTCTCCGGGACCTCAATGGACAGGGTGTCCTCACGGGTCTGACCGAGGTTTCGGAGATTTGTTCCTACACGATTGTAGACCATGACATGGTGCCCTGTGACGGTAAGTTATATTATCAGGGCATTGATATTGAAGAAATCGTGGACGGGTTTTTGACAGAAAAACGTTTTGGCTATGAGGAAGTAGTATATCTTTTATTGTTTGGAGAACTGCCAAAGGAGCAGGAACTGGAGGATTTGAAGGATATGCTGGCGGCCTACCGCCAAAGTCTGCCTACCAGCTTTGTCCGGGATATCATCATGAAAGCTCCCAGTGTGGATTTGATGAACACACTGGGCCGCAGTGTATTAACGTTATACTCCTATGATGACAGGGCGGATGATACCTCCACGGAGAATGTGCTTCGCCAGTGTCTGCAGCTGGTGGCGCTGTTTCCCATGTTTTCGGTATATGGTTATCAGGCCGCCTGCTATTTTCACGAGGGTACCAGCTTTTTTCTGCACCCGCCAAAGCAGGAGTATTCCACGGCAGAAAATATTTTACATATGCTTCGGCCGGACAGTAAATTTACGCCGCTGGAGGCGAAAATTCTGGATATTGCCCTGGTGCTTCATGCGGAGCACGGCGGCGGTAACAACTCCACCTTTACCGACCATGTGGTGACCTCCTCCGGCACCGATACCTATGCGGCCATATCGGCAGCGTTAGGCTCTTTGAAGGGGCCAAGGCACGGCGGGGCCAATGTAAAGGTGTCTCTGATGTTTGAGGATATGAAACAGAGAGTGAAGAACTGGGAGGATGAAGAAGAAGTGGAGGGGTATCTGACGGCCCTTCTCAACCGGCAGGCCTTTGACAAGTCGGGGCTGATTTATGGCATGGGCCATGCGGTGTATTCCGTGTCAGACCCGAGAGCCCGAACTTTCCGTAAATTTGTAAAAAAACTGGCGGAAGAAAAAGGAATGCAGCGGGAATTCGCTCTCTATGAAATGGTGGAACGACTGGCGCCGAAGGTCATCGGTAACGAACGGCACATTTATAAGGGCGTCAGTGCTAATATTGATTTTTACAGCGGTCTGGTTTACAGCATGCTGAAGCTGCCCAATGAACTGTATACGCCTTTGTTTGCCATTGCCCGTATTGCCGGCTGGAGCGCCCACCGGCTGGAGGAACTGGTAAACGCTGGAAAGATTATTCGTCCGGCCTACAAAGCAGTGGCCAGACATAAACCATATGTACCGATGAATGAGAGGGATGTGTGATGGATGAACAGCAGATTCTGTGCGCCTGCAGCGCCTACGAAGAAAAATATTATTTCAATCCCCGGTTTTCCTCCCTGCCGACCCAGATTCAGCAGGAACTGCAGATTATGGCAGTGACTATGACGGCGGATGTGGGGGGCGTATTTACCATGGAATTTGACGAGGACGGTACGCTGTATCTGTCCACCACAGCCAAGGAAAACGATTTTTCCTATGATGAAATCGGCAGCCACCTGAAAATCAAGCAGTACCGCACCCGCTATGCGGAGCTGCTGGAAAATCTGGAGACCTATTATCAGATGTTTTTTGTTGAGAGCTTACAGGGAGAAGAATAGGCTGCTAGCACGCTAGCGCAAGACTAAACAGGGTTCAAATGGGCGCCATCGTGCTAAATCACACTGACGCTTCGGAATGGAGGATAAAATGTTACTGGCCATTGATATTGGAAATACGAATCTGACCTTTGGACTTTTTAATGGGGAGGAGATTTTACATAAATTCCGCCTCACCACCAGTCTGCCCCGGACTTCGGATGAGTTTGGCGTGCAGATTATGGAGCAGCTGTCCCATCAGAAGGTGTCGGCAGAGGATGTGGAGGATGTGATTATCTGCTCCGTGGTGCCGAAGGTAATGTATTCCCTCACCAGCGGAATAAGAAAGTATTTGGAATGTGACCCGGTTATTGTAGGGAATGGCACAAAGTCCGGCATTCGTATTGCCACCACCAATCCTATGGAAATTGGAGCGGACCGGGTGGTAGATGCCGCAGGGGCCTATTTTCTCTATGGGGGTCCTGTGATTGTGATTGATTATGGAACTGCCACCACCTATGATTTGGTGACGGCAGACGGCGCTTTTGTAGCCGGCGTGACAGCGCCGGGGATTCGAATCAGCGCCAAGGCGCTCTGGAGCAATGCGGCCAAACTGCCGGAAATTGAAATTGTAAAGCCGGATTCCATACTGGCAAAAACCACTATCACCAGTATGCAGGCCGGTCTGGTGTATGGAACCATCGGCCAGACGGAATATATTATAGAGCGCTTTAAGGCAGAGTCGGGGTATTCTGGTATTAAGGTCATTGCCACCGGCGGTCTGGGGCGGATTATTGCCGAGGGGACGGAAAAAATTGACATATATGACCCGGAACTGACCCTGAAGGGAATGCGGCTGATTTATGAGCGGACAGCGGCCCAGGGAAAAAGTGAAGGTACACAGTCCCATGGGAGGAAAGAATGAAATCACTTACCATTGGAAATATAGAGTTAGAGAGCAATTTAATACTGGCACCAATGGCAGGGGTTACAGACCTGCCATTTCGCTTGTTGTGCAAAGAACAGGGAGCGGATTTGATTTATACGGAAATGGTCAGTGCCAAGGGCATTTTATATAACAATAAAAACACGGAGGAATTACTGAGGGTGGAGGAAAGGGAACGGCCGGTGGCGTTACAGCTTTTTGGCTCTGAGCCGGATATTGTCAGTGAGATGGCAAAGCGGATTGAGGAGAGAAACTTTGACATTTTAGATTTGAATATGGGCTGCCCGGTGCCAAAGGTGGTAAACAATGGCGAGGGTTCTGCCCTTATGAAGAATATTCCCCTGGCGGCAAGAATTATTGAAAAAACCGTAAAGGCCATTCACAAGCCAGTGACAGTGAAATTCCGCAAGGGGTTTCACAAAGGAGAAAATCAGGCGGTGGAGCTGGCGAAGGCGGCAGAGGCCGCCGGTGCGGCGGCGGTGGCGGTTCATGGACGCACCAGAGAGGATTATTACAGCGGTAAAGCGGATTGGGAAGTAATTGCAGCCGTGAAGGAGGCGGTGTCGATTCCGGTCATTGGAAACGGTGATATTTTTTCTCCGGAGGACGCCGAAAGGATGTTAGAGACCACAGACTGCGACGGCCTGATGGTGGCTCGGGGTGCCCAGGGAAACCCCTGGATTTTTCATCAGATAAAAACCTACTTTGAGACGGGACGAAAAGAAGAACGCCCTTCCTTTTCCCAGGTCTGTGAGACGATTCTGCGCCACGCCAGAATGCAGGCAGAGTGGAAGGGGGAGAAGCGGGGAATTATGGAGATGCGCACCCATGTGGCCTGGTACACGGCGGGGTATCCGCATTCGTCGGCTTTGCGCCGCCGGATGAATCAGGTGGAGAACTATGAAGAACTGGAGGAGCTTCTGCAAGATTATCTGGAGCGGGCCGGGGATGTCTAAGCAATCCTCCCTTTTCTGAGATGGTATACAGTTGATTTTTTGAGAAAAAATGAGTATACTGAAAGGAAGAAAAGGGAGGATTTATGAATGAAAATAAGACGAATTGCCCATCGCGGGTTCAGTTCGGAGGCACCGGAAAATTCCCGGGCGGCCTTTGCCATGGCCGTGGAGGGGGATTTTTATGGTGTGGAGTGCGATGTGTGGAGATGCCGGGATGGTACCTATGTGGTGTCCCATGACGGCCAGCTGAAGCGGATGTGCGGGGTAGAACGGTGGATTCCCAACATGCTCTGGGAGGAGGTCTGTCACTATCCCTTTATCCAGGGGCAGAAGATTTCCTGCCATCCCATGCAGTATCCCATCCGGCTGGCAGAATATTTATCCATCCTCCGACGGAGCGATACCATGTGCCCCGTCATTGAATTAAAGATGGATTATACAACTGTAGAATTAAGAGAAATCGTAGATTTGGTAGAGAAATATGACCTTTTGGAAAGATGCTGTTTTATCAGTCTTCATCCCATGGTTCTTCTGCGGCTGAAGCAGGAATTTCATTTCCCGTCGGAACGTCTGCAATATGTATATGGCGCCATTGCCCTGAACCGGGATATCCCGGTGGATGAAGAACTGATGCGCTGGCTGGCGGCAAACCGAATCAATCTGGATGCCCGTTATACACTGGTCTCGGCAGAAAGCGTCCGGTGGCTTCACAACGAGGGGCTGGAGGTCAATGTCTGGACTGTCAATGACAGGGAACAGACCCGCCGGATGGTTCAGGAGATACAGGTGGATATGGTTACTACGGAATTTTATCATGAAATATGAAAAGGAAGAAGATATTTCGGAATGGAGGAGAAATATGAAACTGTTAAAACAATTACAATGGAATCTGATTCTGATAGCGGTTATTTTTATTGCGCTGGGAGTGGTGCTGATTTTGTGGCCGGGAGCTACTATGGCTACCATCTGCTATATATTGGCGGCATTGCTGCTGGCAGTGGGGGTGCTGTCCCTTATTAAATATTTACATAAGGATATAAAGGGTGAGATTTACCGCTATGATTTGGTAGTGGGATTAAGTGCGATTCTTGGTGGAATTCTGGTGATTATCAAGGTAGACAGACTGACGGATTTAATTCCGGTGGTGTTAGGCTTTCTTGTCACCATCAGCGGAATCATGAAAATGCAAAATTCCGTAGATATGCTCCGGCTGGGACATGGAAACTGGCAGATTGCCTTTGGTATGGCGGTTTTGAATATTGTAGCCGGAATCATTTTGCTTGTAGACCCTTTTTCCTCCACAGAAACACTGGTTTTATGGACTGGCATCGCTCTGGTATACAGCGGCGGCACGGATTTGTATGTAACTATTGCCATTTCCAAGTATCTCAGTGATAGGCAGGAGGGGCTGACGGCACCGGAGGCGAATGCTCAAAGCGGCAAGTAAAAAGCAGGGCAGGAATACAAACGGGGGAAAGGAAAGAGGAAATTATGGCAGACTATCACGTATTAACCAGGGAACTTCAGGAAGAGATTGAACAGAATCGCAGGGAACACTGGCAGAATCCCTATGCCTTTTCCGATGAAGACATCGTGCGGCGCAACCCGAACCATGACCATGCCAACCTGTGGCGGCCGGCCTTTGTCCGGGACGTGGAAAAGATTATGCACGTGCCCTATTATAACCGCTATTCGGATAAAACCCAGGTGTATTCTTTTTATAAAAATGATGATATTTCCAGACGTGCCCTGCACGTGCAGCTGGTGGCCCGGATTGCCAGAAACATTGGTAATGTGCTGGGATTAAACGAAAGTCTGATTGAGGCGATTTCCCTGGGGCATGATATTGGCCACACGCCCTTCGGACATGCCGGCGAGCGAATTTTAAGCGAATTGTATCACGAGCATACGGGGCGGTATTTCAATCATAACGTACATAGCGCCCGGGTACTGGACGCCATCATTCACCGCAATATCAGTCTCCAGACCCTGGACGGCATTCTCTGCCACAATGGCGAGCTGGAGTTGCAGGAGTACCGGCCAGAGCCGATGTCTACTTTTGTAGAATACGATAAAAAGGTGGAAAAATGCTATGTGGATGAGACGGCCATCGGCCGCCTGACTCCCTGCACTTTAGAGGGATGCGTCATGCGAATCTGCGACATCATTGCCTATCTGGGCAAAGACCGGCAGGACGCCACCCGCCTGCGGCTTCTGCCAGAGAAAGCCTTCTCTGCTGGCACCATTGGCACCAGCAACGGAGAAATCATCAATAATCTCATTGTCAATCTCATTGAAAACAGTTACGGCAAGCCATATCTGAAAATGGATGAGGAGTATTTTGAGGCACTCCGGCAGGCCAAAACAGAAAATTACAAAACCATTTACCAGAATGACGAACTCAATAGCCATTATAATGAGCAGATACGGCCTATGTTTGGCGAACTCTACGAGGAACTTTTGAGCCAGGCAGAGAGCGGAGACAAAAACAGTATCTTTTACCGGCATCATATCGCCTATGTCAATGAAAGTAATTATAGTGATAAGGGCGATGCGGTTCCCTATGAAGAGCAGGAGAAAAACCAGCTGGTGGTGGATTATCTGGCCAGTATGACGGATGATTATTTTATTGATTTGTATCATTACCTGTTTCCGAAGGGAACGCATGATGTGAAATTTGTCGGGTATTTTGATTAGGTGGTTTTGTTTGAGTTTTCACAATGCTGGTTTTGTTGTGAAAAAAGCACTCAATATAAAGGGTGAAACTCAATCGGGCCTGGCATTGACAACCCATGGACTTATGTTTAATATATAGTATATGTAATTTATATTTTTACTGTTTTGAATGTGTTCTAGACAGATACCAGATACGGATTCAGCACAAAAGGAGGACATGCTGTGGACAAGGAAATGATTATCGTTCTCGACTTCGGAGGACAGTATAACCAGTTGATTGCGAGACGTGTAAGGGAATGCAACGTGTATTGTGAGGTACATCCCAATACGCTTTCCATTGAGGAAATAAAGAAAATGAACCCGAAGGGGCTTATTTTCACCGGAGGGCCAAACAGTGCCTATCTGCCGGACTCCCCAACAATTTCTGCGGAAATTTTTGAACTGGGCATACCGGTGCTTGGCATCTGCTATGGCTCCCAGCTGATGGCGCATCTTCTGGGGGGCCAGGTGTCTACAGCACCTACCAGTGAATATGGCAAAACCGAAGTCACCACCAGCCAGGACAGCGTCCTCTTTGAAAATGTAAGCCACCAGACTATCTGCTGGATGAGCCATACGGATTATATCGCCAAAGCGCCGGATGGTTTTACCGTCAGTGCCACTACGCCGGTGTGTCCGGTGGCGGCCATGGAAAATCCTTCCCGGAAGTTATATGCCACCCAGTTCCATCCTGAGGTAATGCACACGGCAGAGGGTATGAAAATGCTGTCTAACTTTGTATATAAAGTCTGCGAATGCAAGGGTGACTGGCAGATGTCCTCTTTTGTGGAGGATACCATCCAGACCATGCGGGAAAAGATTGGCAATGGCCGGGTGCTCTGTGCCCTGTCCGGGGGCGTGGATTCCTCGGTGGCGGCGGTGCTTCTTTCAAAGGCGGTGGGAAAACAGCTGATTTGTGTGTTTGTGGACCATGGCCTCCTCCGCAAGGATGAAGGGGATGAAGTAGAGGCTGTCTTTGGCCCGGAAGGCCCGTATGAGTTGAATTTTATCCGTGTCAATGCGGCACAGCGCTTCTATGATAAACTGGCCGGCGTCACCGAGCCGGAGGCAAAGCGGAAAATCATCGGTGAGGAATTTATCCGGGTATTTGAGGAAGAAGCAAAGAAAATCGGCGCCGTGGATTATCTGGTGCAGGGAACCATTTACCCGGACGTCATTGAATCCGGTCTTGGAAAGTCGGCAGTCATCAAGAGCCACCACAATGTGGGCGGCCTGCCGGATTATGTGGACTTTAAGGAAATTGTAGAGCCCCTCCGGCTGCTTTTTAAGGACGAGGTGCGCAAGGCCGGCAGAGAACTGGGCATTCCGGAATATCTGGTAAACCGCCAGCCATTTCCGGGGCCGGGGCTAGGCATACGGATTATTGGTGAGGTCACAGCGGAAAAGGTGCGTATTGTGCAGGAGGCCGACGCCATTTACCGGGAGGAAATTGCCAGGGCCAAGGTGGATGAAGACCTGGGCCAGTATTTTGCGGCCATCACCAATATGCGCTCTGTGGGGGTTATGGGAGATGAGAGAACCTATGACTATGCCATCGCCCTGCGGGCGGTCTGCACTTCGGATTTTATGACGGCAGAGGCGGCACAACTCCCGTGGGAGGTGCTGTCTAAGGTAACCAGCCGGATAGTAAATGAGGTGAAGGGGGTAAATAGGGTGCTGTATGATTGCACCGGGAAGCCGCCGGCGACGATTGAGTTTGAGTGAGCTACGAGCCATGCAAGGATAAAAGAGAGAGTCGCCAGCTAAGAGCATTTATGCTTTTGGCGGGTGACTTTCGCTTTTATCCTTATACGGCGACAGCCGTACAGTGAGATGGAGCGAAGCGGAATCGAACGGAGCATGGCGGTTGTGATCGCAGACCACAATCATCCCATTGGCAGAAATTAATTTTTGCTAAAACAGAATAATATAACCAATATCAGGATCTTGAGGACTCTTCCCCAAGGTTCCCTTCTCCTCCTCCCCTCAAAACTCCCATAATATAGGTATTTCTCGCCATTTTCCATACTGAAAAGCCCCTGTCCTGCTGCCCTCACAGAAGGTTATGATGACAGGAGCGATCCTTCTCCTCTTTTCATCTTCCCTATCATCCCTAATCCCCATAAACACAGGCTTTTCAGCATCTTTTCTTTGGAAGAGGTAAGGAGAGGAAGCAGGAAGGAAGAGGAGGCTGGAGGCCGGACATAACTGATGCCATTATCTTTCCTCTTCCTTTCTTTCTTCTTTCTGTATCCTTTCAAATCCCTGTAAATGGGGGACTTTCCGGGTTCTTTCCTTAGGAGAGATGGGGAAGAGGATAAAATATAATTTGCGATTTGGCAAAAATGAATTTTGCATGAACAACAGGTTGAAAAAGTTCAGTATTTATGAGGTTTCCAAACAAATTTGCTTAGTGTCTGGCAACAAAATGGCAACATATTGGGTATCACTCACTAAACAAAAGAATACTTCAATAACAGAAAAACCTTACTAATTTTCAGAAATGGAGCTGAAAGTCGGTAAGGTTTTTTATGTGGATAAGGAACTGACAGGCGGCAGGACAATGTACATTTTCGGGGTGAAAATCAATTCGTTTTGTCCTTTAAAGCCTGTGTAATCAGGTCACTCAATCCCTGTGAAGGTACAATCTTCTTCTAGGGATTCGAGGTATCTAATTCCGGATACTTGTACCGCCACTGGTTGTATTCCTCTTTGGTTAGCTCTCCCTGTTTCGGACGGGTAGCCTGTTCCTGCCATGCGTGGAACATATCAAACATAGAGGAATAGGTGGAGCCGGTGGGCTTGTCCAGCCGCAGATACCTTCCCGTCAATTTCTTCGATTTTCAGCCCGTACATATCTTCCAGAGCAAAGAGCGTGTACATAAGCTCGATATAGCTGTCTATCTCCTGTACAGTGATTTACAAAACTGCAAACGGCTTATACAGGGGGAGGAGCGTAACCGAGCGGCTGACACAAACAGGTTGGAAGAAGTCTTAGAGGAAAACAGGAAACTGCGGATAGTGGCGGCGGATTTTGGATGTGTGAAAGTGGTAGTTGGCTCTGAACAAGTAAACGCTGTGATTAACCGGGTGAAGCAACAGGAAAAGATAGAAGTCGAGCAGAAAGGGGGTGCAAGGAGAAAGCATAATCGGGACGCCCGCTGACAGGCGGAGGGTTACTTACAGCCCTTTTAGTTGCTATGAAGCGAATTCCTACCAGTTAGTCAAGAGCGGCGCGGCCGTTCAGTTTACTCTTGACTGGCCAGTAGGGATTTGCTATTTCTCTTTACTCTTTCAAGTGAAGAAGCTATAATTAGGATATAAAAATTAAAGAAAGGATTAGGGGAGAATGGATATTATAAAGGAATTAAAAAAAGATGGTATGTTACTGAGAAAAATTCCTAAAAAAGAACAAACAACAGAAATTTGTAAGACGGCGATTAAACAGAATCCTTTAGCCTTACAGTTTGTGTCCAGAAAGTGTTTAGATTCTAAAATGTGTTTGGCGGCAGTAAAAAAGGATGGATATGCATTGCGGCATGTTCCTAGCCAGTTTGTTACAAAGAAAATGTGTGAATTGGCAGTTGAAGCAGCCCCGGAACTATTGAATAATGTACCAGAGAATTTTAGAACATCTATGATTTGTATAAATGCAGTCAAAAAAGATGTAAACACTTTGTTGTATATTTCACAAGAAAAAAGATATGAATTGTTTGATGATAATACAGAAATTGATTTAATAGAAAAAATTGTAGCACATAATCCTAAGTGGTTAGTTTATATGCCTAATCGTCCAGATGTGAGGGCGTTATGTATAAATTATATGAATGAAGATTTTTCTATTGCACAGTATATGCCAGAACAGATAAAAATATCTGAAGATATTTTGAATTATCAAAAGTCAAAAGGGAAATTGCAGTTTACACACAAATATTATGATTCTGAGGAAAAAAGGTTTAACGTCAAAATTAAAGTGGTATGTGGACAATGTAAATCATCATTTGACGAAAATGAGATGATAGAAGAATCATACTGTGTCTTAGAAAAATTTGAAGGTTTTGACAAATTTTATGATTTTTTAGATGGGAATCTTTTTGATGCTGAGTTAAGAGACTATAGTTTTCAGGGAATTGATTTAAAGAAATATAATATTGAAGGTGCAACTATCAATAGCGAGATATTGCAATTGCAAGGACTATATGACGGGACATATTTTGCGACTATAAAAAAGGTTTTGGAAATTAACTCAAATGAAATTACGGGAAATAATGAAATTATGATACCTAATGAATTTAGTTATCCCAAACCCGTAGACGATGATGGACATGAACGGTTTGATATTAGTCATATTCCGTTTTTTTATATTAGTGATATTCATTTGGTACATCGAGTTTGCAATCAATTTAAGGATAAGGCAACAAAAGAAGAAATACGTTCATATATAAAATTTTTAGCAAGAAGCATGGTTTCATCCATTGGAACCAGACCATTTAATAGTTATTTGTTGATTGCTGGGGATACTTCATCTATTTTTGAGTTTGCAGCTATCTTTTATAATGAACTTATACAGTGGTGGAATCCAAATCAGATAGTGGTTGTGTCCGGTAATCACGAATTATGGGATCCTTGTGTTGACATGGAAAAAAATTTAGAAATATATAGAAAATTTTTTGATAATTTAGGTATAAAATTTTTACAAAATGATTTAATGTGTGTGGAAGATAGGAGAAAATGTGATATATTCAGTGAAGTAGAAATATTGAAAATGAGTGAAGAGGAAATACGGAATAAGACTCAACGTAGCTCGATTATTATTTTGGGCGGAATAGGATTTAGCGGTTTAAATGAAAAATTTAATGCTTCAAATATACCATACGGGAAAAGTTTTGATGAATTATCAAGAGAAGAAGCATGGCAGAAAGATATACAAGAAGCAAATCGTTTTAATACTATATACACAAAAATATTAGAAAAATTAGGGAAAAGCAGAGTTATTGTTCTTACACATGTCAAAAAAGGAGACTGGAATGCAGAAACACATAATCCGCATTGGATATATTTGAATGGACATAATCATCGAAACTTTTATGAAGTAAATGATAGAAGAACTATATATGCTGATAATCAAATTGGATATAGAGCAAAGAATATTGGATTAAAATATTTTTATTGTGCTAATGATTATGACATATTTGCTTATTATCAAGATGGAATACATGAAATAACAAGGGAACAGTATATTGATTTTAACAGAGGGAAATTGGTTTCCATGTCATTTAACAGGGAGGATGGAACAATTTATATGTTAAAAAGAAATAGTGTGTATTTATTTTTGATGTATTGCGAATATTCCAAACGTTCAGGAAGAAAATCACTATATCTTATGAACGGTGGAATACTGGAGAGATTGGGACGAAATAGGTTAGAAGATTTATCTTATTATTATGATAGTCTTGAAAAATATGTGAAAAATGTAAATCAACTACTAAATAGGTATGTGGGGGCTCAACAGAAACTTTCTGAATTTATTAAGCACCTTGGAGGTTCTGGAAAGATACATGGCTGCATTGTTGATGTAGAAAGACCGAAAGAATTAGAGGGCTTTTCATATTGTCATTTGTTTGTTAATCCGATAGACGGGAAAGTAACGCCATATTTTGCTTATGATGTAAAATCAAGAATTGTTTACAAGGATTTTAAAACCCTATTACAAGCACATGATAGTTGCAAGTTAATGGCTAATAATTATTTGCGGCTTGAAAAAGAAACTGCACATAATTTACCGATAGTTCAGTATTCGGGACAGATGGAAGAATGGGAAAATGAAGATTCCATGTATGATGAGGGAAGTTATCTTTATAGAATCTCTCGAATTATAAAAAGTTTGCAATATTGTACAGAGAAAAAAATTGTGCGCCTATGGAATGAAGAACTGCTTAATTACGATTTTGTAAATTGGATTAAACAATCGAATCAAATTGATGAAATTGTAGATGATAGACTAATGATTGATGAAAAGAGTGTTTAATTGTAATATTACGCTTTAGGCACTTTGAGAGTCTTATATTTCAAAGGTTTACAGAAGTAACAGGAGCATAGGCGGTACTTTATACCTATATTCCCGAAAATGGGTTTCTATTGCGTAACATTTCAAAAATAGGTTGTCAATCTGCGGGGATTTGTTATAATAAATGCGTGGCAACATTTTGGCAACGGAAAATCAGTAAGCCAGAATAATTGATGTAATTGAAGTAAAGAAGCGGTAATTTTACAACAAAAAAATTATTTAATTGTGAGGAATCTGATTATGGATAATATAACGTTAACGCACCAAGTATTTATTAATTCTGCATAACTATTGCAATTTTGGTTATTTTGTAACTAGCAATTTGATTATATTCCAAATTTTGAAGGGAGGATAAAAATGCAAAAATTGAACTTAGGAACAAGAGTTGAAATGTTTTCTATTTGTACATCGATAGAATATGATATTAAGCAATTTATTATATCTTCATGTAGTAAGATAAAGTTTACTGATGAAATGTTAAAAAAAGCAAGTGAACGAAATAAAAATGTAGAAAATGAAGAAGATATTTTAAATCAGTTAGATTTAGGTGATTTTGTACAGATAATTGTCAATTCCCCTTATGAGTATAGAATTAATTTAGATAAGGTAAAACAACTAGAAAAGTATTTTGAACATATTATTCCTGTGCGTAACAGAGTAATGCATACAAAACCCTTAGAATTGGGTGACAGGGCATTATTAATAGAAGTAATGCAGGAGATAAATCAATCTTTGCCTTGGATTGAATGGGCTGAATTAAATAATACTAGAAATATAATTGAAGAGGATAGTAGTAAGTTATTAACGAGGAAGTATGTTGGAATAAAAGAATATAATCCCAAGATTTTTCATAATCTTCCTTTACCAGAATTTGATGATACAGGATTTGTTGGTAGGAAAAAAGATATAAAAGAAATAACAGAACTTATATTAAATAAAAAGAATCAAATTATTTCTGTTGTAGGCAACGGTGGGATGGGGAAGACATCAACTGTAATAAAAATATTATATGATTTGATTGAAAGGGATGAAAATCCATTTGAGGCAGTGATTTGGCTTACACTAAAAACAAAGACATTGTCACATGGAGAATTTGTAGAAATCAAAGATGGTATAAAAGAAATGTCAGACGTTATAGAAAAAAGTAGACAAATTATGGTTTCTGATAGTGATGCTGATGCAATGGAAACTGTAGTTGAGTTTATGGATGCGTTTAGCACACTGTTGGTTTTAGATAATTTGGAAACAATTAATACAGGTGAAATTAATGCTTTTTTAAGGAATATTCCTGAAAATTCTAAGGTTTTGATTACGTCAAGACTTGGCGTTGGAGAATTTGAAGTAAGACAAAAAATAGATGGCTTGGAAAAGAATGATGCAATTGCATATTATAGAGAATTGTCTAAATATTATGGTTTAGAACTTCACAAGCAAAGTGATAGTGAAATATATAGAATAATTCATGATAATTTGTACAATAATCCATTATCAATAAAATGGTATATTAGTGGAATATACTCGGGAACGAGTGCGAGGCAGATGTTAAGTCATAAAGACGATTTAATAGAATTTTGTATATCAAATATTTTTGAAAAATTATCCCAAATATCAAGAACGATACTGCAATTGTTTTTGTTAGAAAATTCTAAATTAACATATGGGATAATAGATTATTATATTGAAGAAGAAGAACTTGATATAAGAAATTCAATTAATGAATTGTTATCTACATATATGATACAAGCATCATCAGGTGAATATATTATGAATGACATGTCACGAGAATATATATCATTAAGATATCCGCCAAGTAATGAATTTGTTAAAAGTGTTTTTTCTAAAAGAAAAACTCTTAAAGATATGTTACAACAAGTAAAAGTCTATAGTGAACAGGCACCATTTAATCCTAATACTGTATCATCAAAATTGAGTGATGTTGATAAACAGTTAGCAACATATCATTTAAGAAATGCTTTAAAGTATGGAAAAGAAAAATGTTGGGACGAGTATCAAATATCAATAAATAAAGCAATAAGTATTGAGCCTGATTTTTTTGAGGTATATAAAGTAAAAGCATTTTTGGAAGCAGAAAAAGGAGAATTATATGGAGCGATTAGTAACTATAATATAGCATTGCAAAAATGTAATACCGATAAAGAGAGAGCAATTGTGTGTTACTTGTTTTCAGTTTTTTATACTGTAAAAATGCAAGATATAGATAATGCATTGGAATATATCGAAAAAGCTGATAAATGTCTTCCAAATACAAATGAAATTATTCTTGAAAAAGTTAGGGTATATACATTTATTGGAAAGTATGATGAGGCAGAGCAACTTTGGATAAGAGCAAAAAAGTTAGATGTTCATCCGAATCTTAGAACGTTAAACATAATGGCTAATAGATATATGGATTTGAAACGTCGACAGGCTGGAATATTGCAAAATCGAGATTATATTGAACGTTTTAAATTAATCAAACAAGGGATTGGTAGCTTAGATGAGGTTGGGAGAATAGATGATAAAACAGCAGTTACTTTATTGAAACTATTGACCGATTTGTCATATTTTTATTATTACAATGAAGCAATTGATTTATTAATGAACACTTTAAAAAAATATTCATATGCTATTTCAAAAATAGATCAAAAAAATAAAGAAAGAATTATTAATAATTTGATTGTTCATAAGGGAGAAATTGATAATAAAAAATATAACATAATCTACATGAATTTATCCGAGTATAAAGAAGAGGCAAGCACTATTTTTGATGAAAATGAAGGCGTTGTGGTTAAGATGAAAGAGACATATGGTTTTATATCCAATGCAAAGCATCCACCTAAAAAAGGACTCTTCTTTTCGCTAAATAACGCATATGAAAATATTAAAGTGGGAGATAGAGTGATTTTTGAAACTTACATGGGAACAAAAGGAGAGGCGGCGAGAAATATAAAAAAATACAGAGAGTAAAATATATTTAAGTTAGCTAAATGTTTTGGCAACAGAAAAACAGCAAGTCATAATAAATGATGTAATTGAAGTAAAAATGGGCGTGTATTTGCATAAAACTTAAACAAATATAATTAATAACAACAAAGCACACGCCAAGCTGAATGTAAAAAGATGAGGGGTGCGGACATAAAGTTGGACACTAATGGATCTCTGAAAGGAGAGTCAAAAGTGTATTCAAGATATAACAAAGAAAAGGCCTTCAGCTTTATGGTCAATGTAAATCTGTAACGAAGGTTGTTCAACAACTAGGATATTCTACGCGGAAAAAACTGAATGATTGGATTGCCGAGCGGGAACGTCTACCCCAAAAGCAAGTCATCCAGACAGTGGGTTATTAATACATCGTAACATCCAAGCCTTCTCAATGCAATAAATTAGACAGAAAAGGAGGGATGAATTGTGCTTTGTATTGCAATATCAATTATCATTGGTGTTTTTGCTGTAAAGTATTATGAGAAACGGAAGGTTAAGGAAGAAGAAATTAAGGGAATAGAAATTAAAAATCACTATTATAGTATGTTAAGTGACATTATGAAAGCATGCTGGGACGAAAGAAACTATATTTTTAATTGGGCTGTATGGTTTCATAGACGAGATGAAGTGATATGGACGGGTCATAAATTTATTCTAAAAGAAATTGATGATGAGTTTAAGTACTATGGTAGATTACAGGTTATGTATATTAACTCTACTTTGGAAAATTTATTTGAGTATGGGAGTAATGAAATAAGAGAAGATCTGAAAATGCGTATGAAAAATTGGATAAAGGGGGATGTAAATAGGGATATACTACTCAATCTTAATGCAATGTTTTCGTTCAAAGATGGTCAATGTGAAGATAAACTTTGTCCGGAAACAGTTAAAATTTATCGTTCGAATTTATGGGACTTGCTTTATGGAGAAATCGATTGGTCACAATGGACACCAGAAAAAGTTAATAAAATAGTAGCACTAGGAGAAAAAATTTTACGAGAGAAGTAAAAATAATAGAGTCCGGCTCTATGATTTAAATCAGGCCATTATGTAGCAATTTCGAAAGGAGCCCCCTATGCCACCATTACCCCCAACCCCCACCCTGCCAATTTCATATCTTTCCCACCTCTTCGACAACATGTCCGAATGCTACAAATTATTCTGGTTCAAGGCCATTCTGGACAATGTCTGCGCGGGCAAGGAGCAGCTTTCCTTTGAAGAACTCATTGACTGCATGATTGCCGATGTCTGGTACATGGTAACCGAATATCGTCTTAACTTAGGGCCCTCGGACACATTGGAGGCATTAGTGAAGTCGGTTTATCAAAAGAGCGGGTTAAAATCCAGTGAGAAAAGAGAGCGGATTATTGCGTGGCTTCACGAGGGAGAGGATGCAGAATTATTAAGGATGAAAAAGACACTGACAAATCAGGTGCCCTTTCGTTTACAGGCTCCCTTTATGAATTCATTAAAAGGGCGTGAATGGGAGATTTCGCGCAAAAAACTGACAGAGCGAATCAATAAAGAGGAAAGGCTTCTCTATTACTTTGTTGACATATCAGGGCTGAAAAGTAAAATTGCGGTGACGCCGGAATGGCGGGACTATATGAGGACAAACCAGGTGATTTTGCGGGGATGGATTCAGTACCATATCATCCAGTATCTGCAAAAGCGTAATCCCAGCGTGCCGGGGATTGTCAACAAAATATCTCCGCCGCAGGCGCGTAAGCTGGAACGGGTTACTAAATATTGGAAGGCCGTTATTTCCTGCGGAGACATTCATGAGATTTATGGAGACTGCCGGATGACAGAGGAGCAGCTTTCCATCGACCATTTTATTCCCTGGTCTTATGTGGCCCATGATGAATTGTGGAATCTTCATCCCACCACCCGAAGTATCAACAGCAGCAAAAGTAATCACCTGCCGGATTGGGACAGCTATTTCTCCAAATTATGCGATGTGGAATACCAGGCATATGAAGCAACCTGGGCCTACGACGGAGTACATAAGGAGTTTGACAAGTGCTTAAAAGAGCACGTAAACAATGAAGATGTGCGGGTGAAACTTTACCGGCAGGGATTGACAAAGCCGGAGTTCGCAGAAAACTTAAAAGGGATCATGTGGCCGGTATATCAGTCGGCGAAGGAACTGGGATTTGAAAACTGGCTTTTATCCCCTGCCCCCAAACCAAACGAGGTGCACCAATGAACAACAACGATACCATCACCTACTACAACCAAAACGCCGCAAAGTTTTGCCAAAGAACTTTTGATTTTGATATGAGTTACTGCCAGAACAAATTTCTGGGCTATTTGCAAAAGGGAAACTGCATTCTGGATGCGGGCTGTGGCAGTGGACGTGACAGCAAATATTTTATGGAAAAAGGTATGCAGGTAGTTTCCATGGATGCCTCAGAAGCAATATGCCAGCTGG